>JAYTBY010000083.1:0-4791 GCA_043736755.1 Planctomycetota bacterium
ACCTTCATCGCCTCGTTGGCCGGCTTGCCCAGGAACACGAACTCCGTGTATCGGCGCCACCGCTCGCGATGCTCGCCCTCCGCACCGTCGATGAGGAAGTGCGTCCGCAGCGCGCATTGACCGTCGAACGACTGCCAGAACGCTCGGCGATCCGAGAGATCTGGCAACCCGACCTTCTTCGCCTGTCGGCTCCCTAGCCCTGCGGCGGCGGGGTCGTCCACGACGCTCAAGAGATCCGGGAGCCGGATCGCGAACTCGAAGCGGCTCTTCGGGTCCACGAGGATCGCGTTCGCGTCGAGCACTGTGTCGAGGCGCACGCGCGGAACATCGACGGTTGCTGTGCCGTCGCCGAGCGCTTCGACGAGGTACTGCGGCAAGCCCACGGTCATGAGCACGGATCCGGGAAGACCCGGAGCCGCGTGATAGCGGTGTAGGAGTCCTACAGTCGCCATCGTCACGAGCGGACGTACACGACCGCGCAGACTCTTCGTACCGCCGAACGGATCGTCATGACCCACGCCGAGCCCCAACGTCGCGTCGTACAACGCACCGGTCGTGGACGTGATGTCGTACTCGACATAGCGCAGTGAAGTCTGACAATCACCGGGCGTGGCCAGCACCGCGAGCGGCACCGCGCCGTGGGATGCGCGCGGTTTCGCCTGGGCCGGATCGGCCACTCGCGAATCGAAGAGCTTCGCCAGCGACGTTAGCCACGGCGCGAAAAGCGCACTCAAATTCTCTGCGTGTTCGGGATCGTCTTTCGGCGGTCGCTGGACGACGAGCGCAAACGGTGCCGGCATGTCCTCGACGCTCCAGCCGATCTTCGAGAAGTAGGGATGGTGCGCGAGCCCCGCCTCGAGGCGGAAGAGGTACGCGGCCCGCGGATCAGAGGCTAGCGCGGCCAACTTCTTGTCGACCGCGCCGCGTTCGTCGACCCAGCGCTTCTGTGTCGCGGCGAGTTCGGCCGGCGTCATCTCGTTGCCGAGCAACGCGTCGAACGCGTCCAACGGATAGAGAACTTTGTCGGCCGACGCGCGCGCGGCCTCGTAACCGGGCAGATCGCGCACCGGATCGAACTTGACCTTGTTTCCTTGCGCCGCAGACGACGCGGCGAGGAGGCACAGGGCGAGCGGTGCGAGGTAGCGAGTTACTGCGACCACGATGAGGATTCGGATCGTAACGAGGGTTCGACGGTGACCTCCTCGAAACATACGCGTCCGGCCTGGAGTCGCGCGTAGCGCAGATGAACCACGAGGCGCGGCGCGCGCTCGGCCACGATCTCACCACCGCGGCGCAGATCTCGTTTTTGGAGTTCCTCGTAAGCGCGCGCGGTGAGACCCGGTTGCTTCAGCTTGTAGTAGGCGCAGCCTTCGTGCGCGATCAACCAGCACTGCTCCAGATCATGGTGCTCGAGGAAGAGATGCAGCGCCGATTCGAAGAGGCGTGCTTCGTCGAAAGAACTTGCCCACGGATCGAGGATCACTGGACCTCCGGGAACCGCGAGCAGGTCCGCGCGGTCAGAAACCTTGCGGTCCACGAACTCCGTGATCGGCTGGTGAAAGCGGCCGTCCGAGCAACAGACGACGAGGACGCGCGGCCGGGTCGGATCCCAGGGCTCGGTCGCGATGAACGTGTCTTCCATGGCGTCACAGTTTCCCCGGGATGGACAGCTCGCGCGAGTCGAAAGCTCTCGGAACCGGCGAGCGTTACTCTCTGCAGTCGATGACTACATCCGCGCTGCCGACCGAGGCCGTCGAGATCGTGCCCCAAGGTGCTGCGAAGTCGGCCGTGATCTTTCTCCACGGCTTGGGATCCAATGGGCACGAGCTCGCGGCGATGGTTCCCGCGATGCGCATCCCGAGCGACGCCGCGATCCGTTGGGTGATTCCGCATGCCGCGGCGCGACCGCTTTCGATCGCAGGCCGTGAGAAACGCACGGCGTGGTTCGACGTCGGGCCCGAGGACTTGTGGCGCGCGGTGGCGAGCGACCTCGACGGACTCGCGAAGGCGGACCAGCTCGTGCGCGCGTTGATCGAGCGCGAGATCGCGCGCGGCGTGCCCTCGAATCGCATCTTCGTCGGCGGATTCAGTCAGGGCGGCGCGCTCGGGACGTACACGGCGGTGCGCTACGAGAAGCCGCTCGCGGGCGCGATCGCGTTGTCGACTTTCCTGGCGCGCAACGTCGAACTGGAAGCGCAGTCCGTCTCGGCGAATCGAGGATTGCCGGTGTTCGCGAGCCACGGGACTCGCGACCGGCTCGTTGCGCCCTCGCGCGGGCGTGAGTTGCGAGATCGGCTCACGGATCTCGGTTGCACTTTGACGTTTCGTGAATACGCGATGGACCACGAGGTGTGCGTCGAGGAACTTGTCGAGCTCGGCGCCTGGATCACAGCGCGGGCGCGCTGACTCACTCGGACACGGGTAGGAGTCTCACTGCTTGCGCTTGGGCCGCTTCTCCGCCGGCGCATTCCACGGATCTTCGGGCCACGAATGCCGCGGATAACGCGCGCGCAGATCCTTGCGCACCTCGAAGTATGCGTTCGACCAGAAGCTCGCGAGGTCGTCCGTCACTTGCTGCGGGCGCCCGTTGGGCGCCAAGAGGTGCACGACGACACGGACGCGACCGCGCGCGACGCTGGGCGTCGCGGCCAAGCCGAACAACTCCTGGATGCGCGCGGCGAGCACGGGTGGACGACCCGGTTCGTAGGTGAGCCGGATGCTGTTGCCGCTCGGCACCGCGAGGCGCTCGGGCGCGTGTTCATCCAACGCGCGGCGCTGATCCCACGGCAATCGCTCGAGCAGGAACGTCGCGAGATCCTTGCGCTTCAAGTCCGCCAGCGACCGGCAACCGCGCGCGAAATCGGGCAGCAGCGCGCGCAGTTCGGCGTCGTCGAATGCCGGGAGACCGATCTCGGGGACCCACGCGCGCAACGAGCGAACGCGAGTGAGCACGTTGGCCGCGTCGGGGTCCTCGAGCGGTAGGAATCGAGGGAGATCCTCCGACGCGGCGGCGGCGAGAGCGCTCGCCACGTCGTCCTCGCTCGCAGCACCGGTTTCGACTTCGTCGAGCACGAGTCCGTTCCAGGTCGTGCGTCGCAGCGCTCGCACGCGGCCGGTGGCGGCGTCGAACCGCACGCCGGACTCCTCACGAATCAACGCGGGGTCCAGCCAGGCGCGGTCGACGGCGGACGCCTGGCGCACGAACGCTTCGGCACGTTCTCCGCGCTCGCCCCCATCGAGATCGACGCACACGAACAGGTCATGGTCGACGACCCCGGATTCGTCGGCGAGGCGAACGCCGCGTCCGCCTTCCATCACCGCGCGGCGCGAGCCGGGTTCGCGCCGACGCGCGAGCCGGTCGGGCCAGGCAGCGAGCAGCGCACGCATCAGCGCTTCCTCGTCGTGTTCGTCGGGACCAGCGTCGCCCAGAGCGCGCGCTGCCTCGCGCGTGAAATCCTCGGCCGCGCGAAGCACGAAACGGGCTGCGCCGGCGTTCAACTCACCCGGTGCAGCCGGCGACGATCCCCCACGATCGAACGCACGCAATGCGCGTACGCGATCGACGACGTCGCTGTCGGATCGACGAGCGTTCCGCTGCGATGGATGCCTCAGGAACGGATCGCGTTCCTGCAGCATCGCCGCCGCGATCGACGCGTCGAACACGATCCCGCGTGCGTGACCTTCGACGAGAAGCCGCGCCAGGCGCGGGTGTGCACCGAAGCGCGACAACGTGCGTCCGAGATCCGTGATCCCGGAAGCGGCGGTCGCGCCGAGTCGCGCGAGCAGATTCGTCGCCGCTTCGAGCGCGAGCTTGGGCGGCGCTTCGAACCACGGAAACGCGGCCGGATCACGCTCACCGAACGCCAGGAGTTGCAGCACGGGTCCCGCGAGATCGACGCGACGGATCTCGGGATCGTCCTCGTCCTGCAGGGATCGCTGCACTCCCTCTGTCCACAATCGCAGGCAGATTCCCGGTTGCGTTCGACCCGCTCGACCCGCGCGTTGATCGGCGGACGAACGCGAGATGCGCCCGAGCTCGAGCCGATCGAGACCGACACCCGCGTCGTACCGCGATCGACGCGCGAGCCCGGAATCGACGACAGCGGTTACGCCCTCGACCGTGACGGAAGTCTCGGCCACGTTCGTAGCTAGGATGATCTTGCGCGCGTCACCTGGCCGCAAGACGGCGTCCTGCTCGGCCGCTGGCAGATCGCCGAACAGCTCGTGAATGCGCACTCCACGCCGTGACGAGAGCGTCGCCAGGGCTTCTTTCGTCCGGCGGATCTCACCGACGCCCGGCAGGAAGGCCAGCACGTCGCCACCGGTTGCTGCGAGCGCTCTTTCGACGCCCAACGCAACTTCCCGATCGACGAAGCGATCGGGCTCGCGGTCGAGATACGACACGTCGACCGGGAACAGTCGACCGAGACTCTTGATGATCGGCGCGCCGCCGAGCCACTCGGCGATGCGCTCGGCACGCAGCGTCGCCGACATGACGAGGATCCGAAGATCGGGCCGCGCGTCGAGCTGGACGCGGCGCGCCAGCGCGAGAGCCAGATCGACGTGCAAGCTGCGCTCGTGGAACTCGTCGAACACGAGGACGCCGACGTCGGAAAGGAACGGATCGTCCTGCAGATAGCGGACGAGCAAGCCTTCCGTGACGACGAGGATCCGCGTCGCACGCGAGGCCTTGCGCTCGAAACGCACATGGAAGCCGACTTCGCCGCCGAGTTCGACATCGCGCTCGAACGCGATGCGCCGCGCCGCCGCGCGGGCTGCCAACCGCCGCGG
>JAYTBY010000084.1:0-2183 GCA_043736755.1 Planctomycetota bacterium
GAGTACCACCGTCGCGGCGGCATCCGCAGCGCGGACAACGAACTCCTCGAGACAGGACTTTACGTCCAGGTTGAAGCCGGGCTCTACGACAACCAGAGCGATCGCCCGCTCGGGCCGCAAAGGCGCGCCCAGATCTGGATCGGCTACGCCATCGACGATCCGACCGCGGAATCGACCGCCCGGGACCGCGCGATCCGTTTCGTCGCCGAGGAGCTCGTCCTCGACCTCTTCGCGCCTCTCGAGTGACGGACGAACCTGGGGGACCCGCCCGCCGATCCCGGCGGGAACGGCTGAGTCTCGGCATTTGTCAGGGCTCGCGCCCATCGAAGCCCGTCGGTCTCTACGCTATGGGTGGCCGGCCGCGCGGCTCCCGCTAGAGCCTCGGGCCCTCTCCGTCGATAGAGCCTCCATGCCCGAACCGAAGAACAAAGAGAGTCAGGACAAGGCGCGCAAAACGCGTTCGTTCGGCTCGTTCGCCCTGATCCTGTTCGTGCTCGTCGCGATCTTCCTCCTGTGGGGAGGACAGCGCATGCGCCCGCGGATGGATCTGACCCAGGACCTCTACGAGTGGTACCTGTACGGCGGCGACGTCGCGTCGCAGGAGATCGTCGGCGGAAACGTCGTCGAGGGCACGCTCGAGGACGGCCGACTCTTTGCGGTGCGCTTCGCCGACGTCGGTCGGCGCGAGTCGCTCTACCGCGAGCTCAAGGCGGCGCAGAACATCCAGTCGATCCGTCCGGCGGAGTTGCAGCGCGCGCTCGAAGGCGGCTGGTATCAGCCCGTCTCCGCGCGGCACCTGACGGCCTACGGCGAGAGCGCGCAGGAACCCGCCGCCGCCACGACGGAGGACGCGAAGGCCGGGGAAGCACCCCCTGTGCCGAAGACGCCGCGTACGCATCCGCAGACGGATCGCATGTTGGTCCAGGCGACTGCGCGTCCCATCGCGGCTTGGAAGGCAGTCGAGTCGAACGATCCGCCGTTCCACTTGCCGCAGGCCTCGGGCACGGTGTGGCTCGAAGTCACGGACGTCGAGGACTTCGGCGCACTGACCACGATGCTGCGCGCGCGATCCGTGCCGATCGAGTCGCTGGCCTTCGACATCTCGAAGACGAACGGGACCAAGGCGACCGAGTCGAGTTCCATGCTCACGCAGGCGCTCTTCATGTGGGGCCCGCTGATCCTCGTTTTCGTGATCATCCTGTTCTTCATGCGCCAGATGAGGAACCAAGGCGGTGCCGGCGGAGTGATGAACTTCGGTCGCTCGCGCGCGCAGCTCTACAACAAGGAGAACCGCGTCACCGTCACGTTCGACGACGTGGCTGGCGCCGAGGAAGCGAAGGACGAGGTCAAGGAGATCGTCGAGTTCTTGAAGAATCCCGGCCGCTTCACGCGACTCGGCGGGCGCATTCCGCGCGGCGTTCTGCTGGTCGGTTCGCCCGGTTGCGGCAAGACGCTGCTTGCGAAAGCCATCGCGGGTGAAGCGGAAGTCCCCTTCTTCTCGATCAGCGGTTCCGACTTCGTCGAGATGTTCGTCGGCGTCGGTGCGAGCCGCGTGCGCGACCTCTTCAAGCAAGCGCGAGAGAGCTCGCCCTGCATCATCTTCCTCGACGAGATCGATGCCGTCGGTCGTCGTCGCGGTTCGGGCATGGGCGGTGGCCACGACGAGCGCGAGCAGACGCTGAACGCGATACTGGTCGAAATGGACGGCTTCGGTACCGACGAAGGCATCATCGTCATCGCCGCGACGAACCGTCCGGACGTGCTCGACCCAGCACTCTTGCGTCCCGGTCGCTTCGACCGCGAGGTCACGATCGATCTGCCCGACCTGAACGGTCGCGAGCAGATCCTGAAGGTCCACCTGAAGAAAGTGAAGGTCGGCGGCGACGTCGACGTCACGCGCCTCGCGCGTGGAACGCCCGGTTATTCCGGCGCCGATCTGGCCGCGATCATCAACGAAGCCGCGATCATGGCCGCGTTGCAGCGTCGCGATGAGATCTACATGGAGCACCTCGAAGAGGCGCGCGAGAAGGTCATGTTCGGGCGCCAGAAGCGCTCGCGCGAGATGGAAGAGGCCGACCGCAAGATCACGGCCTACCACGAGGCCGGTCACGCGGTCGTCGGCGCGATGATCCCCGAGGTCGATCCGCCGACGAAGGTCACGATCGTGCCGCGCGGACGCGCGC
>JAYTBY010000085.1:0-2177 GCA_043736755.1 Planctomycetota bacterium
CTCTGCGTGCTCTGCGCCTCCGCGTGAGCACTACTTCTCCGGCAGCGCACAGCTTCCGCCGTGCTTGGCGTGGTAGTCCTGGTGGTACTCCTCCGCCGGCCAGAACTTCTGCCCTGCGGCCACGACAACCGTGACGATCTTCCGCGTCGCATACTTCGGCAGGCCGGACAACTCGGCGATTTTCTTCGTCGCCGCCGCACTCTGCGCTTCGTCCGTCGCGAAGATCGCGCTGCGGTACTGATCCCCGACATCCGGCCCCTGCCGATTCATCGTCGTCGGATCGTGGTTGAGGAAGAAGAGGTCGAGCAGCTTCTGGTACGTGACCTTCGACGGATCGAACACGACCTCGACCGTCTCCGCGTGCCCGGTCGTCCCCGTGCAGATCTGCTTGTACGTCGGTGACGGCTTCGCACCGCCCATGTAGCCCGACACGGCCGCGATCACGCCGGGCACTTGTTGGAAGACGTCCTCGACGCCCCAGAAGCAACCCGCGGCGAAGTAGGCGCGATGAACGGGAATCGGCTGCGACTCGAGCGGCATGGGCTCTCCATCGGAGATGAACTTCAGTGCGACACCGTTCATGCAATAGCGCAGACCCGTCGGCGCCGGACCGTCGTCGAACACGTGGCCGAGGTGCGCACCGGAGCGCGCGTCGAGGACTTCGTCGCGCACCATCCCGTGACCCGCGTCGCGCTTCACGATCACGTGATCGGGATCGAAGGGACGGGTGAACGACGGCCAGCCCGTTCCGCTCTCGAACTTGTCCTCGGAGCGGAACAGCGGCAACCCGCCGATCACCGAGACGAAGACGCCCTTGCGCTTCTCCTTGTTCAACTCGCTCGTGCCCGCACGCTCGGTCCCGGCTTCGAGCGTCACTTCACGCGCGAGCGGCGTCAAGGTCTTCGCGATCTCCGCGATGCGCTCTTTCGAGAGCGGCGTGAGGTCGTAGCCGACCTTCGAGGTGGTGGCCTTCTTCATCGTCGTATCCGGTTTCGCGTCCGCACCCTCGACGCAGCCTGCGGAGGTCAGGAACACGGTCGAGGCGAGGCTCGCGAGAAGATGGAATGCGTTCATGGGCGTCTGGGATCTCATGGCCTCTCCTACGTTACATGTCGCCGCGCGGGACGACCTTCTTGGTTGGCTCTACGGTCGATCGGGGCCCGCGGATGCTCAAGCTTGGAATCGACCGCGGAAGGCCGGCGGCAAAAGGGGACAGAGGTCTTTGGGTGCCGCGAACAGGCGTTTTCGGATCCGAGCGACGCCATCGTAGAGCGCATCGCGAATCGGGCGCGGAACCAGTTTCGCGATCGCTGCCAGCGCGCGCCACAGGCCTCCCAGACGTTCGAGGATGTGCAGCGCGCCGTCGGATCGCACGAGGATCCGACCGTCGGTCGTGCGCACCACAAGGCTGTCGGGCAGGATCGCGCGTTGGGCGGCGGAGATGTGCGCGTCGAACGTCTCGCCGAAGAGCGGCGCGAACGTGAAGCGCGATCCGTCCGTGTCCTCGGCCAACACGAACCTAACCGCGCGGTGACACAGGCCGCACGAGCCGTCGTAGAAGAGCACTTCCTTCCCGCCCGTTTTCGAGCGCACCCACGCTGGATCGAACGTCGCCACGTGGACGAGCGCCATCGCGAGCGAGAGGTCGGCGAAGTCGATCAGCGCAATCAGTCCGAGGTGCATCCCGAGCAGCGCGAGCCAGATCCACGGTCGCGTGCGACTCCATAGCGCGAGCGGCAGGAAGAGCAGTTCCGCGGCGAGAGCGCCGTAAGTCTGTGCGGCGAGCATCCATTCGGGCAGACCGGCGACGAACTCGCGCAGAGGACCGGACCGTGCGAGCGGATTCTCGAGAACGCGCCCGATCGCGGTGCCGTCGACCCACGACGGACTGACGAGTTTCGTCCACGCCGAGTACGAGTAGCCGACGGCGAGCGCGGTCCACAACGCGATCCACGCGCCGCGATTGGGGCGCCAACCACCGGCGGGATCGATGCGTCCGCGCGCTTCCATCGAACCGTACGGCGCGCGCGGCATCGCGGCGTGCACGAGGAGCAGCAACCCGATGTAGGGCAGGCTCGGATTCGAGATCAGCGGGTTTCGGGCCAGGAAACAGGCCAGGATCCAGCACGCGACGAGGGCCGCGATGCGATCGCGGAAGCCCAGCCCGATCAGCACAC
>JAYTBY010000086.1:0-10744 GCA_043736755.1 Planctomycetota bacterium
CGGAGGACTGCGATGCATTGGCGTCGCAGTCCTCCGCGAGTTTCGATGAAAAGGCTCTGGCGCCGTAGATCCAATCAGACCTTCTGTTTCTCACGCATCAAGACCGGTGACGCCGCGAGCGAGTCGTAGCCCGTGATCGCGCCGGTCGTGACATCGATCGTGCCGAACTGCAACGTCCCTGTCGGACACGACTGAACACACGCCGAGCAGCGCACGCACTCCGGGTCCGCCATCGGCAGCCCCTTGTTCGCGAAGTTCATGACGTCGATGCCTTGGTGGCACACGCTCGTGCACACGTTGCACGAGATGCACTTCTTCTTCTCGGCCAGGATCCGGAACTTCGAAAAGCGCGCATAGACGTGCATGAGCGCCGCGAGCGGACAAGCGAAGCGGCACCACACGCGACCCGAGAAGTGAAAGTAGAGCCCCACGCCCAGGATCCCGGCCCAGAGGAGGTCGACGAACCAGACGTAGTTGAAGACGGGCAGATCGTGGAAGAGGTAGGCAAAAGTCCGGCCGAACGGACCGCCGGGAAACGTCCACGCGAGGACCTTCGCAAGGAGGAGCACGAACGCGAACGCGAGGAAGACCTGTCCCACGAGGTTCACACGGTTCCAATCCTTGCCGTGCGGCATCTTCTCGCGGTGAGTGTCGCCGACGGTCTCGGCCAACGCCCCGCACGAGCAGATCCAACTGCAATAGGCGCCCTTCCCCCACTTCCACACGATCGCGGGGATGATGACGAAGGTCTGGACGAGGCTCACGATGAGCCACGCCCACATCGGTTGCTCCGTGAAGACGTTCCAGAAGAAGAGCGGCCACGCGAGGACGAAGCCGAACGCGCGCCAGTACTCGCGACCGTGGCCGTAGTCGGCCTTCGGGAAGAAAGCGTCGGCGAAAGATGCCGCTGCCCCGCTGTCGAAGACGCCGACGTTCCCCATCCACGGCAGGACGATGTAAGGCAGCAGGAAGAGCGGAACGACCTGGATCGACGCGAGCGTCCATGTCTGCACGGTCACGTACGGCGTCCTGCGCCGTCGAATGCGCGCGATTCCGAACGCGACGACTGCGATGCAGTACGCCAGCGAGTAGTAGAAGCCCGGCTCGCCGAGCGAGATCTTCAGGGTCCCGAGCAGAGTCGCCTTGTCGGCGAAAGCTCCGCCGAGCGCCGCCCACGCGTCGGGCACTTGGAACGGGAACCAACCGTTCCTCTGGAACGCCTCGCTGATCCCGAAGTACACGCCGCCCTTCTTCCAGTGGTAGACGAAGACGGACGCGAGGAGGACGAGCGCGAGCGAGATCCAACTCTTCGCAGTCCACTCACCGGTGATCTTCACGCCGCTCTTCCGGAAGAAGTCGAGCGGCGCCTCGCGACCGATCATCGAGAACACCGCATCGTTCGCGATGCGTCGATCCGCGCCCTGCGCGTCACGCACGACGACTTCCCGATCCTCGATGGCGCGCACTTGGCTCGCCATCAAGAGTTCGATCTTTCCGGGCTTGCGGTGACCTTCGAGGAACCCGCCGACAGCCGTCGTGACGCGCTCGCTCGAAGGCGTCGACACCGACACGTTGGCCATCGGATCGGCGCGCAGCATCTCGAGGCGCTCGACGTTCTCGGGCTTCGGGCGCGCGAATTCGGGCTTGCGATACGAAAGCGAGACCGACGCGCCGCACTGCGCGAGCGCGATCGCCGTCTCCAGCGCGCTGTCTCCGCCGCCGACGACGAGCACGTTCTTCCCGGCGAATTCCTTGGGATCATGAAGACGATTCGCGACTTTGCCCGAGTCCTCGCCGAGAACGCCGAGCTTGCGAAAATTACCCGAGCGCCCGATCGCGACGATGACGCGCCGCGCGCGGATCGGCGGACCCTCGGCGAGCACGACTTCGAGCGCGCCGTTCTTTCTCTCGACGCGTTCTGCGCGCGCGATCCGCGGTTTCACGCCGCGCGCCACGGCTTGCGCGCGCATCTCGTCGAGCAGCGGTTCCTTGACCTGCGCCGTGAACTGGAGATCGCCGAACGGCGTCATCTCCGTCGGGTAGGTGTAGATCGGTTTCCCCTTGGGGAAGTTGACGACGGTCGAGAAGACCTCGGACGCTTCGAGGAGTTCGCACGTGAGCCCGCGCTTCGAGGCCTCCATCGCGGCGGCGACCCCCGACACTCCGGCGCCGATCACGACGAGGTCGACGACGCCCGGCGCACAAGCGGCGCGCTCTTTCAGGAACGCCGCATCCTCGGCCATGTGCGCGACGGCGCGCGCGCCCGTGTCCGACGAGAACTTGAGCAGCGGAATTCCGGTCAAGTCTCCGACGACGTAGATCCCGGGCACGTTGGTGCGGCCGTCGGCCTCGACCTTGGGGAGCTTCTCGACGGTCCCCGCGGGCCAACGCAGGTGGAGCCACTCGACGTAGCGGGCAAGGAAGCCTGGCTTCTGCGCCGGCGGGGCGGGAAGAACAGAGGTCGTCGTCATAGGGGGAGTTCCGAGCGTGTGCGCAGCGCACAACCAGCAGCAAGCGACCGCGCGAGAGCGTACTACGCCTCGTCCCCGGAACACGGACTACTGATTCCGATGGTCTCGACCGTTCGCCGGGCTTGATCCGCGCGCGCCGTGCGCTCCAATCCACTCGGTGGAAAACGCGCACGCACACGGCCTCGAGCCGGGCTCCCTGTGGGCCGACGAAGAGATCACGCCGACAACGCGCACGCAGGCGGGTCCGCCGCCCACGTTCGAAGCCGTCGCGGACGCCGTGCGCCATGCGTTTGGCTTCGCCTCGTTGCGACCGATCCAAGAAGAGGCCGTGCGCGCGACGCTCGACGGTCGCGACGTCGTCGTCGTCATGCCGACGGGCGGCGGTAAGAGCTTGTGCTTCCAAGCACCGGCGCTCGTGCGCGAAGGCCTAACTGTCGTCGTGAGTCCGTTGATCGCGCTCATGGAGGACCAAGTCGCGGGCCTCCTCGAGAACGGCATCGCGGCGGCGCAACTCACGAGTTCTCAAACGGCGGACGAGCGTCGCGAGGTCGAGCGCAAGCTCGCGCGCGGCGAGCTCAAGCTCCTCTACGTCGCGCCCGAACGTTTGGCTGCCGACGGTTTCCTCGCGTGGCTAGAGCGCAGCGGCATGAGCGCGCTGGCTGTCGACGAAGCGCACTGCATCAGCCACTGGGGGCACGATTTCCGGCCCGAATACCGCTTGGTCGGCGACGTGCGTGCGCGATTCCCGCACGTACCGATCCTGGCGTTGACCGCGACCGCGACGCCGCAAGTGCGCGCGGACATCGTGAAGAACTTGGGGCTCAGTAACGCGCTCGTGCTCGTCGGCGGATTCGACCGTCCGAACCTGACGTACCGCGTCTTGCCGCGCCGCGACCTCGTCGAGCAAGTGATGAGCGTGAT
The DNA here is from genome assembly GCA_043736755.1 of Planctomycetota bacterium. Taxonomy (GTDB): domain Bacteria; phylum Planctomycetota; class UBA1135; order UBA1135; genus JAEUHZ01. The sequence continues at coordinate 3,393 of JAYTBY010000086.1, forward strand.
CCATCGTCACGCGGGTGAAGCCGGCATCGTCTATTGCCTCCGACGCGCGGACGTCGACGAGCTCGCTGCCGATCTCAAAGCGCGCGGCGTGAGCTGCGCGGGCTACCACGCTGGGATGGACGGGGCCGATCGCACGCGCGTGCAGCGCGCGTTCCTGCGCGAGAACCTGGACGTCGTCGTCGCGACCGTCGCGTTCGGGATGGGGATCGATCGCAGCGACGTGCGCTTCGTCGTGCACGCGAGCTTGCCCAAGGGCGTCGAGCAATACAGCCAAGAGACGGGCCGCGCGGGTCGCGACGGTTTGCCGGCCGAATGCTTGCTCTTCTACAGTGGCGCCGATTTCCACGGCTGGAAGACGCTGATGGAGATGAGCGCGCGCGATGCTCGCACCGAAGGTCATGCGAGCGCCGGCACCGACCTCGACGCGCAGCTCGAACGACTCGGGGACGTGTGGAGCCTCGCGACGGGCGCCGTGTGTCGGCACAAGGTGCTGGCCGAGTACTTCGGGCAAGACATGCCCGTGCCCGACGGCGGCTGTCGCGCGTGCGACGTGTGCTTGGGCGAGATCGCGCACGTTTCCGGCGGCGATGTGATCGCTCAGAAGATCCTCTCGGCCGTCGTAAAGACGGGCCAGCGCTACGGCGCCGCGCACGTCGCCGACGTGTTGCGCGGCGCGGAAACGGCCCGAATTCGACAGAACGCGCACGATCTCTTGTCGGTGTACGGCTTGCTGCGCGAGTCCCCGCTGGCCGACGTGCGCTCGTGGATCGACCAGCTCGTGGGTGCGGGTCACCTGCGTGTCGCGGATGGCGAGTACCCGACGCTGTTCCTCTCGAAGAGCGGCGTCGAAGCGATGCACGCGCGCGTGCCGGTGACGCTCTACGTGCCGGCACGTCCGAAGACGTCGGGGACGAAGCGCGCGGCGAATGCGGCGCGATCGGCGGCGCTCGACGAAGCGGGTCCGGGTGTCGACGAAGCCCTCTTCCAACGACTGCGGGAGTTGCGCCGCAAGCTCGCGAGCGAACGCGGTGTTCCGCCGTACTTGATCTTCAACGACCGCACGCTGGCCGAGATGTCGGCGAAGAAGCCGCGGACGATCGCCGAACTCCTGCTCGTGAAGGGCGTCGGCGACAAGAAAGCCGCGGATCTCGGCGAGGCGTTCTTGGCGGAGATCGGGGACTGACCCGGCGGGCCTCGCAGGTTCTACGCGCTTTTTTTCGACATTTCTCGCGACCGCAGACTTCCTCGATCGGTCCGCATGGAAGGGCGCTGGCTCCGCCGCTACGCCCGTGGATACCGCTCATCTGCGCCGGATGCTTGCTCCCGTCCGCGCGGGAGGCTTGCGTGCTGTGCTCGCTCGGCACGCCCGAGCATGGTCCGGAACGGTGTACCGCGCGGTGCCCCTCGCGTACTCCAATCCGAAGGCCGCCTTCTCTGGTGAGGGCGCTCGCCAAGGTGGTGGTCGCTGGAATTCACCGGGACGGGTCGCGATCTATGCCAGCTTGGTCCCCGAGCACGCCTTCGCAGAACGCCTCGCCATCGCACGGCGTCGAGGCGCGCCGGATCGTGAGGTGCTCTCGACCACCATTCTCTCGGCCGAGGTCGAAGTCGAGTCCCTTGTCTCGTCGAGCGACCTCTCCGTTGACGAGCGTGAACGGATCGACCCGAATGGCGTCCTCACGACCTTCGACTGGGTCTCCGCGAACGACCGACGGGAGTGTGCGCCGTCACAATTGTTCGGTGAAGTCGCGTCGAGGAGCGGCACTGAAGCCCTCCTCGTGCCGTCCTCTGCGGTGTCCGGCGCGCTGGTGGTGGTCCTGTTTCCCGATCGCTTCCAGGTACCGGGACGATTGCGCGTGCAGGGTGCCACTTGAACGTTGGCGCTTCTTGCCTGCACAACAGCATGCAGTTCTGCATGCTATCATGCCGAAAGACACGAGTGTCCCAGCGGCCGAACCAGGAGTCCACGTCATGGCCAGTCAACGCAAGAAGAAGGTCCTTCGATCCAGTGCCGGTACTTCGGAGCGCCGACTCCAGGCATTGCCGCGCCGAGCGCCGGTTCCTCAGCCGCTCTCGGTGGCCGAGCTGCGCGCGAACCTCGGCCTGAGCCGGGCGCTCTTCTCGCGCATGGTCGGCGCGTCCGAGAGATCCGTCGCCAGCTGGGAGACTGGGCGTGGGCCATCCTCGCGCGCAGCCAAGCAGGCTGTCGGCCACGCACAGCGGATCTACGACACGGCATCTCGCGTGATGAAGTCCACCTATGTGGGGACATGGCTCGTCACGCCACTCGACGTGTTCGGTGGCCTGAAGCCGCTCGAGGTGATCGAGCGCGGCGAGTACGACCGCGTGTGGAAGGAGCTCCACATCTGGGAGTCGGGCACGTACCTCTGAGCTACAACTTCCGAGATCCCGCTCGCAACACGCGCATTTCTGAAGCCGCTCAGCACCTTGGGTTGCGGGCGTCGGCCTGCACTAGGAGCGTGTGAAGAACTCGAGCCAACACGCAGTCAGCACGCATCTCTGCCGCTGAGCGAGTGAATGCTCCACACGATCTGAGAGAACCGGCGCCGCGACTTCGCCGTCGACTCAGCGCGGTGAAACGTCGCCCGCCGGCGCGGCTGGCTTGCCCGCATCGTCGATCTTGCTGCCACGAATCGTCGCGGCGTTCTGCATCATCCGCACCACCGTGAGGAGTTGAGGTCCGAAGGCCGTGAGCATCATCTGCGACGCGTCGAGCACCAGCATGCTCTGCGTGCGTTGATCCGGGAAGAGCTGACGCATCGAGGTCGCCATCTGGCGCGCATCCATCGGATGGATGTCGATCACGGTGCTGAAGAGGACGGCGGGATGATCGGCGCACTCGTCCAGCGCGGACGCATCGATCGGCACGGCGTAGCCCTTCAACGTGCTCGAACCCTGCCCCACCATGGACGTGAGCGCGATCGTCACGGGCTCCGTGCCCCGGGACGGCACGAGCAGCAGCTCGCTCTGCGCGAGCATGGTCTCGACCACGCGCCAAGCCTCGGAAGGCGGGACCTCCATGTCGGAGAGGAGTCCGGAACTCGAGGCGCGCAGACTCGTCCGCGCCTCGTCGGACACGACGAAGTGCACGCCCGTCGCCTTCTCCAGCTCCACGACGACATCGTGGAGGCTCGGAGCGCGCTCGGGCGTCGCGCGCAGCGTGAACGCTTGATTCGGTCGGGGGAGCATCGCGCCGAGGACACTCGCATCGGTCGATGTCGATGCGGGGCGTGAGCTGCGATTGGTGCCCGATCCTTCCGCAGGCTTGGACGAGGGCGACGAGGCGGCGCAACCGCAGAACGCGAGAAGAAGGAGTGGCGAGACGAGTGTGTGCACGCGAGAAGTCCTGACGGTGAGGGGAACAGGCGGCGGTTCGCCCCCGGAGCTCGCGCACCGGGATGCCGCCACGTGGTTCGCCTTCAGACGGTCAGGCGCGTCCTGCTCTTCCCGCGAGATCGGATCCGGGCGCGAGCGTCCAGGGGGGAGCAGCGCTCGGGAGGCACGAGTCGCGAACTCGGAACGACTCCGCTCGAGCAGCGCAGGATTCCGAGTTTCGTAGCCCGCGCTCGGACCGCGCGCCGGACTCGGCACGAGTCCGCTCGAGCGGTGTCCTCAGCCGCTCGAATGACCCGGACTCGGGAGGCCTTGATGAAGAACGTGCAAGTGTCGGTGTTCGTGCTAGCGTCGCTCGCGAGCGGAGTCTCGCGCGCGCAGGAGACGTTCGAAGTCGTCAGCGCGACGCCGGGCGGTGCCTACGGGAACGCGGCCTCCGTGCAAGCGCGAGTCAGCGCCGACGGCCGTCTCGTCGCGTTCGAAAGTTCAGCCTCGGACCTCGTCGCCGGGGACACGAACGGCCGCATCGACGTCTTCGTACGCGATCTCGACGCACGCGTGACCGAACGGGTGAGCCTCACGAGCACGGATGGTCAGATCGATCTCGGCGGCGGCAACGGGAGCGGGCCGAACTGGGTATGGGACTCACCCGGCATCTCCGCGGACGGCTCCATCGTCGTGTTCGTGTCGCGCTCAGGCGTCGTCGTGCCCGGCGACACGAACGGCGTGGACGACGTCTTCGTGCGCGACCGCATCGCGGGCACGACGACGCGCGTCAGCGTGCGCACGGACGGCGAGGAATTGAACGGTCACAGTGGCGCAGCGCAGCTCAGCGCCGACGGCCGGCGTCTGCTGTTCGTGAGTCGCGCGACGAACGCGGCGGCCGGGGATTCGAGCGACGATTCCGATTGGTTCGTCCACGACCGTACGACGGGCGTGACGCAGCTCGTGACGACGATTCCTGGCGAAGTCGGTGTGTTCGAGGTGTACGGGATGCAGTTCGCGAGCGGAGGCCGACACGCCGTCTTCCACGCGACGCGCACGTCGCCGTACGCGATCGGCACGTACGTGCGCGACATCGATGCCGCGATGACGATGCCGGCCACGCGCTACTCCGGCTGGCGACCCTATGACGCCAATAGTCCTCAGGCCCACGTCATCTTCCCGATCGCGATCAGCTCATCGGGGCGCTTCGTGCTGTGTGAGTCCGATCAAGACCTGGATGCGACCGACGAGTCCGACGTCGCGTGGGACACGAACCTGTGGTCGCTCGACCGCTCGACGGAGACATTCCGGAAGGTCACGCGGCTCGTCTCGGATCCCGAGTACTCGCCCGTCCTGACCGTGCCCCCCTTCGGCGGTTACGCGTACGTGTCGGACGACGGCGCGACCGCGCGCTTCTCCATGAGGAGCAGCGGGATGCTGGGCATCCAATACGACGATGGTTCCGTGTTCTACGACGTCGACGTCGGCACGCAGCACGTCGATGTCGCGAGCCTCGACTGGACGGCGCGACCGTTCGTCAACTACTCGCACTACGACTCGCTCTACGCCGCGTCCGACGACGGATCGGTCGTGACGATCCAGGGACATTTCACGGACGCTCCCTATCCGCCGGGTCAGACGACGTGGAACTCGGAAGGGCAGATCGTCGTCCGCCGTGTGCGAGGCAGCGCGGGCGTCACGTACTGCGCCGGGGACGGGACGGGAGCGAGCTGCCCATGCGGAACTCCGGGCATCTCGGGGCGCGGCTGCGCGAACGCATTCACGTCACGCGGCGCGGAGCTGTCGACGCGCGGGAACGCGTCGTTGTCCGACGATTCGCTCACGTTCATCGCGTACGAGACGACGTACGGGCCGAGCGTGTTGTTGCAATCGACGGGGGCGGCCGCTGCTCTTGGCGTTCCCTTTGGCGGCGGGGTTTTGTGCGTCGCGACGCCGGCCATGCGCATCGAGATCGAGACGCCCTCGCAGGATGCGATGGGCGCCGTGAACGTGTTCGGGCGCGGGTCCTCTCAAGGAACGCCGATGCACACGCGCGGGGGAATCAGCGCCCCGGGCACGCGCTACTACCAGGTGTGGACGCGAGCGGTCGGCGGATCGAGTTGCGTCGAGAGTCGGAGCTCGTTGACGAACGGCGTGCGGGTCACGTGGCGTCCGTGATCGCAGCTTCGTGGTTCCGGGTAGTTGAACCCTCTACAGAATCGTGAACCTCGGGATCTCCTCCATGCCGCTTGCGCGCGCGACGCAAGGCTGCCAATGCGGTCTCCGCTCGTAGGGCTTGTTCCACATGACGAGGAATTCGGCCGAACAGTTCGCGGGCCAGCCTCGGACCTGGGCAAGCACCTCGAATACACGCCGTTCGCGCGCGGTTTCGTTCGAGTAGAAGAACAAGACGTTGAGCGGCGCGCGAAGCACTCCGAGCTTCGCGATCTCATCGCTCAGCGTCTGCTCCTTGTTCTCGATCTCGATCGCCACCAGGGCATCCTCGACCCCGCCGACACTCGAGACGGGGAACATCCCGAAGTCCAGGCGACGCGAGCGCTGGCGCTTGTCCATGTAGGAGCACTCGGCCACCGGATGCAGTCCGAGGCGACGCGCGGTCGCTGGGAACACCTGGTTCGTCATGAAATTCGTGTACGGCAGGTCGGTCGTCGACTGTCTCCAGATCGGGATAAGTCCAGCGCTCAATTCCTGCGCTGCTTCGCGAAACGAATCGATGAAAGCACGAGCCGTGACTGCCGTTGGCGGCGCGATCGGATCTTTCATGGTCCTCTCTCTGGTTCCGAGCCCGAACCACCTGCCTGGCGTTCTCGGGCTCTGCCGTGGATGCCGGAGCGGATTCTGCCGATCCGCCTGACGGGAGTGTGGCCACCGCGTTTCGATGACGTCAAGCCACCGAGAACTGGAACGCTGCTCGCGGTAAAGCGAAGCGGGTGAGTCACAAGGAGTCCGCAGCTCTTGGGCGCCTGCACTTCAATGCCGCGCCACCTGCCACAGACAGGCGGACGGAGCGGGTACCGCGAGCCGCCCATGATTGCCCGCAAGTCCCGCCCGCAGCGCGCGCCCGTTCTCTATCCTGGTCCCGCTTCCCAGCATGGTTCCCCCCGATCCGAACAGTCCCGAGCAGCGCGCTCGTCGCCAGATCGACGCGATGCTCACCGCCTCGGGGTGGGAGGTGCAGGACGTCAAGGGCATCAACCTCGGATCCGCTCCCGGCGTCGCCGTGCGCGAGTTTCAAACGGCGGCCGGGCCCGCGGACTACCTGCTGTTCCTCGGGAACCAACTCGTCGGAGTCGTCGAGGCCAAGAAGGCCGGCGTGACTCTCTCGAGCATCGAGGCTCAGACACGCGAGTACGCGGACAAGGCTCCGAAGCCGCTTCAAGTGCCGGTCCGTCCGCTCCCCTTCCTCTACGAGAGTACGGGCGTGGAGACGTGGTTCACGAACGGCCTCGATCCCGAGCCTCGTGCGCGACAAGTCTTCTCGTTCCATCGGCCCGAGTCGCTGCGCGAGTGGCTCGACGCCGAACTCATGCGCCGGCAGTCGAAGCCCAACGCCCCCACCGCTCCGACCGTGCAGGGCCGCATGCGGCTCGCGCCGAAGCTCAACCCCGCTCGGATGTGGCCCGCGCAGATCCGCGCCGTCGAGAACCTCGAGTCGAGCATCCGCGCGGGCAACTTGCGCGCGTTGGTGCAGATGGCGACCGGCTCGGGCAAGACGTTCACCGCGATCTCGGCGATCTACCGACTCGTGCGCGAGGGCGGAGCGCGGCGCGTACTCTTCCTCGTCGACCGTGGAAACTTGGGTCGTCAGGCACTGAAGGAGTTCCAGGCCTACACGACGCCCGACGACGGTCGGAAGTTCACCGAGCTCTACAACGTCGTCAACCTGCGGCACAACACGATCGACCCGGTGAACAAGGTCGTCATCACGACGATCCAACGGCTCTACAGCATCTTGAAGGGCGAGCCGGCCTTCGACGAGGAACTCGAGGAAG
>JAYTBY010000087.1:0-10730 GCA_043736755.1 Planctomycetota bacterium
GGCCCCGAGCGCGAACGGCAGCGCCGCATCGAACGCTTGCGTCGCGCCGAGGCCACCGTCGAGCGTCCGAGTTCAGGGCCGCTCTGGCCAAAGGGGCGCGCGGAGGACGTCGGCTTCGATCTCGCGGAAGCGCTTGCGTGGCTTGTGAATCGCCTCCGTTAGATTTGCGATTTCCTTTGGGAGCGCCGACCGTTTCGGCCGAAGTCTCCTGCGAGCGCGAGACCAGGCAGGTCGAGTACTCCGTGCGGACGGCAATCCGCGCGCATTCGCGAGAGGCAGGAATCACACATGTTGAGGCACGAACGACTCCGTCGGAGTCGCGCGGGATTCACGCTCATTGAGCTGATGATCGCGATCACGGTCTTGCTCGTCGCGGTGCTCGGCACCGTCACGAGTCAGTTGAAGTCGAATGAGCTCCTTCAGACCTCGCGCGAGACCACCATCGCGATGGCTGATTTGCAGGCGGCCATGGAGCAGATCCTGCTTCGTCCCGTGGACCTGATACCCATCGGGTCAAGCCTGTACGCAGACGATTCCGCGATCGCCGCGTACACGAACCTACACGTAGCGAATCAACGGATCGTCGCGGACTACCCGGGTTACGCGGGTGCCGCAATCCCGGATCCGCTGCCGATCGTACTCACGATGACTTGGACCGATCCGCGCGGACGTCCGCGCACCGAGATGTTGCGCAGCATGAAGACGCGCTGAGGAACAGACACACATGAAGATTCACGATGTTCGATTCGGTCCGCGGACCGGGATGGGGCTCTTGGAAGTCACGATCTCCGGAGCGGTCTTGTTCCTGCTCGCTGGGAGCCTGGTCGAGGCGGTGGGCCATGTCGGTGCACTGGGCCGTGCCGGCAGCACCACGAGCCGTCTGCAGCAAGGTGCGCAGGAGGCGATCACGGCAATCACGTCGGACCTCGAAGCCTCGGGATTCGTGAGCTCGGGCGGAAAGTCGTATCCCTATACGTTCACGGACGGCGACGCCGGCACGGACTTCAGCGTGCACGCCCACGCGGCGCCCACCGAGAACGCGCATAGCGACGACCCCGACTTCGGAGTCAATCGCGAGATCGTGTTCGTGCGGCCTACTCTGGCCGAGGTCGCGCAAGACTCAAATGGCCTGAACTGGGACCTCGTGGACGAGAACGGAGACACGGTCTCGGTTCCGGAGGGTGTCTCGGTCGTGAAGAAGTACATGTTCCCGGTCATCGGGAACGACGGGACGGCCGGCTTCGACGCTCAAGAAGTGTCGTACGTGCTCGTCACGGGCGCTGACGGCATCAACCAACTCCAGCGCCGCCGTGATGGTGGCAGCCCGAGCGTTGTCGCACGCGGCGTAGAACGGCTCGTGTTCGACACGAGCGACACGGATCCGATCGGCGTGCCGGTCGGGGCCGTCAGGGTGCGGCTGTGGCTGCGCCTGAGGGACGAAGAGGGGACGGTGCACCGCCACTCCGCGGAGACGGTCGTGCGGTTGCAGAACGGAGGCTGATCACATGAAGATTCGTATCGTGAAGGGTCCTAGGCGTCGTCGAGGCGTGGCGCTGCTCTACGCAGTCAGTTCGGCATTCGTAGCTGCCGGGATGGTGACGCTCATGCTCGGTACCGCACTGGCCGGAGACAAGACGGCGAACGTGCAGAAGAGCACGACCCGCTCGAATTTCCTCGCCGCAGGCGCGCTCGAGTCCGCGAAGAAGACTGTTCAGGAGTCGATCGCCAACTGGGCGACCATGCCCAGTTCGGGGACCGTGGACATCGGCGGTGAGACCGCGACGTACACCGTTCGACAGACGGGATTCTCGCGCACGGTCGCCGACACGGCCGGAATTCAGACCATCGAAACGGGCTACGAGATCCGCGCCGAAGCCGGCGCGAACGGCGCGCCCGCGCAGGCGCACCGCGTGGTGAATTCGCTGGCCACGCCGCTCTTCCAATTCGCGGTCTTCTACGACAGTGACCTGGAAATCTTGCCCGGTCCCAGCATGGCGATCTCGGGTCGTGTTCACACGAACCAGAATCTCTATCTCGGCTCCAATGCGACTCTGCGGCTCAACACGAACTACGTGCATGCCGTCGGGAGCATCTTCCGCAATCGCAAGGATAATCCGAATGCCTCGACTGGGTCGGTTCTGATCCGCGAATGGGTCGCGAACCCGTGGAATCTGGCGGAGCCGGCCAACTACTACTCGATGTGGAGCAAGTCGCAGCTCGCGGCGCTCGGGATCACGAGCATCGGTGGTTTCGACAGCAACTTCACGACCGGCTGGGACGCGGACGTCAACGGCGACTACACCGATTCCGGTGACCTCCTGCCGTTCGGGCCCGGCGCACTCGCCTACTGGGACGAGCCGACGGGCTACTCCGGAGGCAGTGGCAACACCGTACAAACGGGTGAGCACGATCTGGGCGAGGCCGTCGTTCCGCAAATCGGTTCGATCAAGAAGTACGAGGAACACGACGGCGGTGACTACATCTATGATGCCGCGACCAGTGCCTACACTCCGGTAGCCGCCGGTTCAGGTACGCATTCGAAGGGCTACTACCACGACAACGCAGACTTGCAGATCCTGGTCAATCTCACCGGGACGAGCTTCACGGCCCTCAACAGTGCGGGCACGGACATCACGGCCTTTGTCACCAGTGCGGTGACGCTGGGCACGATCTACGACGCTCGCCAGGCGAACGGTGCATCGGGGGTCACCAAGGTGGTCAAAATCAATGTTGGCGCACTCGAAGCGACCGGCAAGTTCCCCGCGAACGGACTGATCTACGCCTCGCACAACGGCTCGGCGACGGGCACCAACGCGAAGGGCGTGCAACTGACGAACGGTTCTCTCCTGCCGGCCAAGCTGACGGTGGCTTCCGAGGATCCGATCTACATCCAAGGCGACTACAACACGGGCAGCAGCACGGTCACCCAAAAGGGCGCTGCGGTCATCGGGGATGCCGTCAACCTGTTGTCGAACACGTGGTCGAACTCGAAGACGAGCACGAGTGGCCTGCCGACGGCGACGAGCACGACCTACAACGTCGCGATCATCGCCGGCAACAACAACAGCAGCGTGGGTAGCTACAACGGCGGTCTCGAAAACCTGCCGCGCTTCCACGAGAACTGGTCGGGCAAGAACTGCACGATCAAGGGTGCCATGGTGAACACGTGGAACTCCGAGCATGCGACCGCGCCGTGGGTCTACGGCGGCAATCGGTACCAAGCCCCGAACCGAGTCTGGTCGTACAACACGGCCTTCAACACGGTGACGAACCTCCCGCCGTTCACGCCGATGGCGGTCTCGGCACGGGACATCGTGACCTGGTAGGACTTGGACGTACCGGGTTCGGCTTCGCAGCCGGAACCGATCGAGGCGCCCTTTCGCGAACGCGAGAGGGCGCCGTCGTTCGCACGCGGGCTTCGCGACGGAGCCCGCGCGTTGTACGTTGATCGCATGGCTACACGCCGCCTCTCCAACGCGCTCGACGACGATGATTCGCCTTGGCTGCGGAAGCGCCTCCTTGCGTTCGGCGAGACCGTCGCGCGCGAGGCCTGGCGACCAGCTCACCTCGCCGTCACCGGTTCGCGAGGCACAGGCTGGCGGCTCGTGCGCATCGGTTGGCTCGCGGGGCGCGGAACGCTGCGCGATCAATGCCTGCTGCGTGCGTCGGCACTGACGTACATCACGGTGCTCTCGCTCGTGCCTCTCTTGGCGCTGTCCTTCGCGATCGCCAAGGGCTTCGGGTTCTACGACGCGTTCGTCGACGACGTCATCTCACCCTTTCTCGATCGCACGTTCGGGCAGTCAGCGATCCCAGGGGTCGGCGGCGCGACCGGGGAGAGCGGCCCCGCGATGCGCGTCGCGATCGACCAAGTGCTCAACTTCGTCGAGGGCACGAAATTCGGCGCGCTCGGCATCGTCGGACTCCTGGCCTTGTTGTGGACCGGCCTGAAGCTGCTGGGCGCGATCGAACAGGCTTTCAACGACATCTGGGACGCCGCCCGGCCGCGCACGTTCATGCGCAAGGTCGCGGACTACATGGCGATGGTGGTCGTGACACCGATTTTCGTGTTCGCGGCGGCCGGTTTCACGACGGCAGCACACGGTAGTGCCTTCGCGCGTTTCCTGCGCGATAACGCCGGCATGGGCGTGGTCCTCGACGTCGGGATCCGAGTCGCGCCGTTGCTCGCACTCTGGGCGAGTTTCACCTTCCTCTACTACGCGATGCCGAATGCGCGGACGAAGTTCAGTTCGGCGGTGCTCGGCGGATTCGTCGCGGGCCTACTGTGGCAGGGTGCACTGCTCCTTCACATCGAGTTCCAGGTCGGTGTCGCAGGCTACAACGCGATCTACTCGAGCTTCGCGGCAGTGCCCATCTTCCTCGTCTGGGTGAACGTGTCGTGGGTCATCGTCCTCCTCGGTGCCCAGATCTGTTTCGCGCACCAGAGTGAGCCTTCCTACTCCGAAGCGCCGAGCGCGCGCCCGGCCGATCCCTCGTTGGCCGTCACGGCCGGCTTGCGCGCGATCCTGCGTATCGCGACGTCGTTCGCAGCGGGCGTTGCCCCGCGAACGAGCACGGCGATCGCCGAGGACCTCGCGTTGCCCGAGCCCGCAGTTGCGACCGCGCTCGCGCTCCTCGTTCGTGCCGGAATTCTGGCCGTGGCCGAGCACGAAGGAGATCCGTGCTACGTGCTCGCCCGCGATCCGGCGACGATCCGCGTGAAGGACGTGCTCGATGCGCTGCGTCGATCGGGAGCGGGCGTCGACCTCGTGCCGCGCACCGCGTCGGACGTCCTGGCCGATCAGACTCTGGCGGGACTCGAGGCGGAGTTCGTGTCTTCGCCGCACAATCGGACGTTACGCGACCTGGCGGAGCTCACGCTTGCTATGCCGGATCCGCGCGCGGCGCCGAGCGCGATCGAGGCCGGGCGCGCCGACGCGGGCGCTGCAGCGGCGACGAACTCGAGCCGCACGCGCGCTTCCTGACGAGGCACGTCTGTGCGCGTGGGCTCCGCAGCGTGTTCCGCGCCAGGGAGACATCGAGTCCTGCGCTGGGCTCGAACGCGGGCTTCAGGGCGCGTTCGCGATGCACCAGACGAAGGATGCGATCGCCGCGGTGCCCAAGGCCAACTCGCGCGGATGAACCGCCGAGAGAACGTCGGTGTCCGCGTGGTGCACGTCGAAGTAGCGCGCTGCGTCGGGTACGAACTCCGCGAGCGGCACCCCATGCTCGCGCAGTGGCCCGATGTCCGCGCCACCGTCACCGACGCGCAACATGGACGCACCGTAGGGTTCGAGCAGTCGCGCGTAAGCGGACAATTCGGCGAAGAGGTCCGGTCCCGCATCCGTGGCGAAGCCACGCGGCGTGAATCCACCGCGGTCCGATTCGAGCGCCAGCACGTGCCTGTCGAGCTCCGCGCGATGCGCATCCCTGTAGGCGAGACCGCCGCGCAGGCCGTTCTCCTCGTTCATGAAGAACACGACGCGCAGCGTACGCCGCGGGCGCAGATCGAGCTCGCGCAGGATGCGCACGGCTTCGAGCGCTTGCACGCAACCGGCACCATCGTCGTGCGCGCCAACGCCGACATCCCACGCGTCGAGATGTCCGCCGACGAGCACGATCTCATCCGGGACTTCGGTGCCGCGCAGCTCTCCGACGACATTCCAGGAGTCCTCGTCGGGCAGCGTGCGACACGCGAGTTCGAGTCGCACGCGCACATCAGGATTCGCTGCGATGCGCGCCGCGAGTGCGTCCGAGGCCATTGTGCTCAGCGCCACGGCCGGCACTTCTTTGACGGCCGCGTCGTAGCGCAGCGCACCCGTGTGCGGGTGATCGTCGGTCGCGAGCGTCATCGAACGCACGAGTGCACCGATCGCGCCGTGCCGCGCCGCTTCGATCGCACCGCGGCTGCGTTGATTCACGGCGCCGCCGTAGGCCGCAAAGGGATCGGCGAGCGTCGGATCCATGGGGCGATCGAAGAGGACGAACCGACCGCGCGCCTCGGCGGACCGAGCGGAGAGCTCTTCGAAGCTCGTGACGCGCACGACCCCGGCTTCGAGACCGCCGACGGGCGTCGCGACGCTCCCGCCCAGTGCACGGATGGCGAGCCGAGCACCATCCGTACCCAGGATCGACAGGCTCTCGACTTCTCCGCGTTCCCAGTGCGGCACGCGGACCGGCTCGAGATGGACGTCGTCGAGTCCGGCGGCGCGGAACGCCTGCTCCGCAAAGCGCACGGCACGAGCGGCATCCGCGGACCCTGAAAGCCGTTTCGGCGCCTCCTCGACGAGTTCGCGGAGGAGCCCGTGCGCGCGCTCGTCACGCAACGCCTCGGCGAAGATGCGCGCGATGTGCACGCTGCGCGGGTCCACTTCGCTTTGAATCCCCGTGCCCCCAATCACCGCGTTCGACGGGGTTGGAGTCCGTGGGGCCCGGGACGTGCTCGTCGCCGGCGCCATCGCATCCGGCGCGGCACACGAGCCGACGACGAACAGTGCGGCGAGAGGGTCAAAGCGTCGCAGGAAGAGACTCGTGGCGGCGTCGGGCTTCACCCGCGCACAGTAGCGGAACGACCTGCGCGCTTTCAGAATCGCTTACCTCGTTCTCACCAGAGAGGGCTCGACTCCCAGAGCTCGGCGAATAAACTACCGCGGTAGTTAACGACCTGGGTAGTTGAACTCTGGAGGTCCTCGTGTCGTCATCCCGGCTCGCTTCGCTCGCTCTCGCCACATGCCTTGCCGCTCCGACGTTCGGACAGGAATCAACGGAGATTCGTGGCTATCTTGCGCGTCTCGCCGGCCGCGATCTCCAGGCGGAGGTCGTCCGCGAGGGCGAGAGCTGGCTGCGCGCGAACGGCTCGGATCCGGCCGGTGACGTCGTGCGCTACCGCGTCGGGTGCGCGCACTTGGCCCTCGGGCGCGACGCGCTGGGCCTGGGTCTCCTCGAGCCGCTAGCCGCTCGCAAGGACTTCGAGTTCGCCGCCGAGTCGGCCGTCCGCGCGGCAGAAACCCGTTTGTGAGGGAACGACGCGCAAGGCGCCGAGAGGATTCTCGCGCGCGCCGTCCCGTCGGCCCGGGGGGCGACGCGCGACGCGGTCCTCGCGCTGCTCGTCCGCGCGCGGCTCGCACTCGACCAGACCGATACCGCCCTCGGCGCCGCGAGAAACCTGCGGACCGACGGCAGCACGGCGGAGAGCCGCCGCGAGGGCGCGCTCCTCGAAGCGTGGGCGCTCGTCCGCGCCGGGCGCGGAGTCGAAGCGGCCCGCACGGCACAGATCGTGATCGACGATGCCGCCGCGAGTCCGACCGATCGATGTGAGGCGTCCGTCGTGCTCGGCGAAGCTTGGCTCGGCGTGGAGCGCCCCGCGGAAGCCCGACTCGCGTTCGAGTCGGTGCTGGACGGACCGTGGCACGCAGCAGCCCTGCGGGGCATCGGTTTCGCCGAGAAGTCGCTCGCGCGTCCCGTCGAAGCGGTGCGCGCCTTCACGGCTGCAGCCCAGCTCGAACCGGAAGGGCCTTACGCGGCCGAGTGCACGTTGCACGCAGGGATCGAGTCCCTCGCGAGTGGTGATCCGCGAGCCGCACGAGCGCTCTTCGCGACGAAACTCCTCGACGCCGCTCCGGACGCGGCCGAATGGCGCGCGCGCGCCGCACTCGCCGACGGCGATCCCGAATCCGCGCTGCGCGAGGTCACTCGCGCGCGCTCGGCCTCCGGTGGCGATGCGGCCCAGAACGCTCGACTCGCACGGATCGAGGGCGAAGCGCACGAGCACGCCGGTCGGAGCCAAGATGCTGCGCGCGCGTTCGCGGCGGGCGGTTCGCCCGAGGGCAGCGTCGAAGCAGCGCGCGCGAGCTTGACGGCGGGCGATGCTCGAGCTGCGTCCCGACACGCGCGCGCTGCGCTCGATGCGAAGCCGGACGCGCGCACGGCCTTGTCAGCCTTCGTCGCTCTGGGCGAAGCGGCCTTTCGACTCGAACGCTTCGACGAGGCGCGCGCGGCGTTCGAAGCCGCGCTACCCCTCGAGGCGGACGTTGCGCGCGCGGCACGCATTCGCCTGCGCGCCGCGTGGTCGGCCTGGGAAGGCGGCGACGCGGCCGTCGCGGCGCGCCACGCCAGCGCAGCTTCACTCGGTCTGCTCGCGGGCGAGCGCGAAGAAGCCGACTACCTCGCCGCGCGGGCCCTCGGAGCGGCGCGCGATCCGGCCGAGCGCGCGGCATGGATCACCTATCTCGAGGCGCACGGATCGAGCGCGCATGCAGCCGAAGCGCTCATGCATGTCGCGCGGAGTTGTGAGCCGGCCGAGGCGCGTGCGCTGCTGGCCCGAGCACTCGAACGCGAGACCGTTCCGGCGCGCGCGGCCGAACTCGCGGTCGAACTCGGCGAACTCGCAGCGCGCGCCAAGGATCACGCGGCAGCGCGCGCGGCGTACGAGCAGGCTCTAAAGCGCGGCGTCGGCGCCCCGGATCCACAGGCTCACTACGGGCTCGCATTCGCCTGCGCGGCGCTGGGTGACGACGCGGCGGCCGAGCGCGCGCTGGCCCCGCTGCTTGCGACCTCGGATCTCGATGCCGATCTGGCCCGCGCGGCGTTCGAGTTGGCGACGGCGTGTAGTGTGCGCGCTGGCGACGCACTCGGCGCGCTCGGACGCTGGCGCGGTTTCGTCGAACGCGGCGCGCCGAGCTCGCGCGCGTTGAGCAGCCTGCGCGGCGTCCTGCCGCTGTTGAAGTCCGCTGGTCGTTCGTCGGATGCGGAGCAAGCGCTGGCGGATCTCGCGGGCCGCTCGCGGGGCGTGGAACTCGCCGCAGTCGAGGTCGAACGTGCCTGGTTCGCGCTCGAAGCCGGCGACGGTGGCACGGCCTCGCGCGCGCTCGATCGTGCAGCGCAGGCCGGCGGAGCCCCCGCGCAGCTCGCTGAAGTCCGGGTTGCGCTCGGAGATCGGCTGCTCGAAGCGGGCGACGCGGCCTCGGCGCGGCGCGAGTTCCTGGCGGCTCTGGTCCCGGGATCCGCGTCCCTCGACAAGGCCCTCGTTCGCATCGCCTGGTCGCGTCTCTCGGCGAACGAAGACACTTTGGCGCTGGCGGATCTCGAGCGCTTCGAGCGCGAGTGTGCGGCGAGCCCCGAACGTCCGCGCGCTCTAGCGTTGCGCGGTGAAGCCCTGTGGCGCCTGGGTCGTCACGCGGAGTGCGCCGAGCTCATGCTGATCGCGCGACCCCTCGTCCGTGATGCGGCGACGAGAGCGCTCGTGTTGGAACGCCTCGGTTCGGCGCTCGCGAAACTGGACCGCCAGCGCGAGTCGGCCGACGTCCTAGCCGAGTACGTGCGTGAGTTCCCGCGCTCCGCCGGAGTGCCGGCAGCAGAGCTCGCGCGTGGCCGTGCTCTCGCGCAGATCGGTGACGTGCGCGGCGCGCGTGCGAGCCTCGAACGCGCCGTGTCGGCCGGCGGGGCCATCGCGGCGCGCGCGCGGCTCGAAAAAGCGCGCCTTGCTGCGGCTGCCGGAGATCTGGAGGCCGCGCTGTCCGACGCTCTCAAGGCGGCGCTCCTCGTCGACGATCCCGAGTGTGCGCCGGATGCGCTGCTCCTCGCCGCCGAAATCCTCGCGCAACAGGGCGAGGTCGCGTCGGCGCGGGCCCGCCTGGCCGAACTCGCGCAACGCTACCCGCAGAGTGCCGCAGCGACACGCGCGCAGTCGCTCGATCCCAAACCGCGCGGCGCATCGCCGCGTTCGAACGGAGGAACCCGATGACTCTAGAACCCACGACAACCGTGCTCCCGTCCTTGCTCGAGCTGACCCTCTCGGGAGGTCCGCTCATGATCCCGATCGCCTTATGTTCCGTGGCCGCGCTGGGCCTGGTCATCGAGCGCGCGATCTCGATGCGCCGATCGCAACTCGGCGCACCGAGTCTCGAGGTCGAAGTCGTGCGCGCATTGCGGTCCGGCGATCGCGGTGCAGCACTCCGGCTCGTCGAGGGTGACGTGACGCCGCTCGCGCGCATCTTGCGTGTGGGACTCGAGAGTCCGCCCGAGGTGCGCGTCGCACGCGTCGAGGACCTGGCCACGAACGAGGTGAAGTCTCTCCACGCGCGTTTGCGACCGCTCCTGCTCGTGTACCTCGTCGCCCCGCTCCTCGGACTGCTCGGAACGGTGTGGGGGATGATCGGCGCGTTCGCGGTCGTCGCGCACGCGCAGGGGCTCGGCAAGCCGGAACTGCTCGCGTCCGGTGTCTATCAGGCGCTCGTGACGACCGCGGCGGGACTGGCGGTCGCGATTCCGGTCCTCCTCGTGCATCAGGGCTTCCGGGCGAAGGTCGATCGTTTCGCGCGGCGTGTCGAGCGCGCCTGGAGCGAGACCGAGCTCGCGCTTTCCACGCCCCAATCGTCGAGTCCCGCCGCGGAGGTGATGCGTGCGGATTCGTGACGAAGACCTCGAAGGCGAACCCGAATTCGCCATGGCGCCGCTCCTCGACATCGTGCTGCAGCTCACGATCTTCTTCCTGGTCGCGACGAATTGGTCGAGCGTCGAACAGCGTCTCGACCTCGAGTTGCCCGCCGCCGGGACGTCGTCGGACGCCGTGCGCGAACGACCGGAGCTCGTGGTGGAGGTGAGGCGCGACGGCCGCACGTTCGTGAGCGGCATCGAGGTGCGACGCGTGGATCTCGCCGACGCTCTGCGCGGTGCAGCCAGCGCAGATCCCGCGCGTCCCGTGACGGTCCGCGGTGATCGACTCGCGAGCC
>JAYTBY010000088.1:0-4751 GCA_043736755.1 Planctomycetota bacterium
TGAAGGTGCGCGAACGAATCGAGGATGGCGTCGAGCCCGGTTGGTACGCGCATCCGCCGGGAACGCAGGCTCTGCTCGCGACGAAGGACGAGCTCGAGCGCGACGGGATCCAGATGGGCTGAAGCCGCGAACGCATCGGCCCTCGACATGCGCCTGCTTCGACACTGTGCTAGGCTCGTTTCGTGATCCAGGACTACCTGCAGGCTGCTGCTTCGCGCGCGCGCTACGAGAAGTTGGACGACGGTACATGGTGCGCCCAGGTTCGCGGGCTCCAAGGCGTGATCGCCATCGGTCGTACGCTCGAAGCGTGTCGGAACCAGCTGCTGGAAGTAGTGGAAGAGTGGGTGCTCGTCCGCATCTCGAAGGGCCTCTCCGTTCCCCGCCTCGGCTCCGCGGTGATCCGCGTCCGCAAGGCGAGCTGATGCCCGCGTTCGGCACGGTTCGCCGACGAGATCTCGTCACGGGCCTGAAGCGACTTGGCTTTGCGGGTCCGTTCTCGGGTGGTCGCCATGAGTTTATGACGCGCGGCGCGGTGTCCGTCACGATCCCGAATCCGCATCGTGGCGACATCAGCTCGGGGCTTCTGGCCGTGATTCTCCGTCAGGCCGGTGTCACTCGAAGAGACTGGAAACGAGCGTGAATCGTGAGCGCATCGTGGGCAATTCGAGACGTACGCGTTTGACGGACCGCGTCGCATCATGCTCGCGCGCACTTGCGCTGCTCTCGCGGGTGCCCGAGCTCCGAACGAACTCAGGGCCTGGATCGCAGTTCCTTGAGGCCGACCGCACTCGCTGACAAGCTCGTCCACCCATGTTCTCTCGCCTTTTTGGCCTCTCCCGGCCCATCGACTCGATCGGGAAAGTCTGGGTCGAGGGACGGTTGAAGTGGCTCACCGCGGAGTTCAGTGACCACCCGTTTCTCGGCCGACCGCCGGCGCTCCCGACGTACGGGGACTTCCCCGAGATCCGCGGCGGGACGACGCTCCAAGCTCTCTACGAGCGCATCTGCGAACGCATGTATATCGATCCGGCGCGCATTCCCCTCGAGGTCATCGAGCGCGACTCCGGCACGCCGCTCGTGAACGAGTCGGGCCACGACATCGGTGGTGAGGCCGCGCACTACTCGTGGGACGAGGACGGCGAGCACATCCGCGTGCAATCGACGCAGATCGGTGACCCGATCAGCCTCATCGGCACGCTCGCTCACGAGCTTTCGCACGCACGGTTGCTCGGCGAAGGTCGCGTGAGTGGCGACGAGCTCGATCACGAGCTGCTCACGGATTTGTGCGCGGACTTCCACGGCTTCGGCCTGTTCCTGGCGAATGCACCGCGCGCGTGGTTGTCGGCTTGCGGCACTTGGCCGAACTCGAAGCTCGTGCGACCGGAGTACATGACGGTGAACTTGCACGCGTGGGCCTTGACGCACCGCGCGTTGCTCGCGGGCGAGAGCGAACCGGTGTGGCTCGCGGGCTTGGAGAGCGAACCGCGCCGACTCGTGCGCGACGGGATTCGCTGGATCGCGAAGCACGGGGACAGCGCGTTCCGCTCGAACGATTGGTCCGCTTGGGAAGCACTCGAGCCTCACCTCGTGCCCGATACGGTCGAGCCTCCCCACGGCACCTGAAGTCGCGGGATTTCGAAGTCGGGCGTACGGCTCGGTGGGCGCAGCCGGAGTGATCGACGAGCGCGGCAACGCGCTCACCCAGAGACGCGGCTTGCCTGCCCCGGATCGGTCGACCGCGCAACGATGAGTGGCGCTCCATACGCCCGTGCGGTCGACTCACCTCGGGTTGCGCCGAAGTGTGCGCTGAATCAAATGGGGTCGACTGCGACGTCCGTCGACGAGTCAGCACTCAGGACCGTGCGTGAGTGCTTCCGCCAGGCCTCGGTCGGTCCATCGCCGCGCTGAGTGAGGTTCGAGGCCTTCGGCTGCCGAAAGAATGGCCATGGGAACGGCCCTCGACATCGCTTGCCCGAAGTGCGGGCGTGAGCGCGCGGCGCACGAACTCGTCTGCGCGCTGTGTGGATCGCTGTTCCGCGTCGAGCGTGTGCCGGAAGCCGCGTCGCCGATCGTCGCGGCGACCGCGCAACCCGAGTCGAGCGTCCAACGCATCGAGGCGTTCCTCGCCGAACGCGAGCGAGTCGAGCGCGCATCCTCGAAGCACACGCCGTGGATGTATCTCGGCATCGGCCTCGTCACCGCGCCGATCTTCGCGTTGACGCCGGTGCTCCAACTCATGGGGTGGTTCTTCGCGTCGCTCGTCCACGAGATGGGTCACTCGGGCTTCGCGTGGGTGTGCGGCATGCCGTCGATCCCGGCGATCTCGCCGACGGGTCACGCGGCGGCGCTGCACGGTGATCAGAGCATCGCGCTCGCGCTCATGGCACTCGGCGGGCTCGTCTTCGCGGCGTGGAAGTTCCTCGAGGCTCGCGCGCGCAACGTCGCCATCGGAATCGTGCTCGTCGTGCATCCGCTCATCGCCTTCACACCAGCGCGCGAGCTCCTGTTCCTCCTCGCCGGACACGGCGGCGAGCTCGCGTTCGCGACGCTGGCCCTCGTGAAGACGCTCGACGGCGGCTTCACGAAGTCCAGGCTCGAGCGCGGTCTCTACGGCACCATCGGTTGGTTCCTCGTCGCTCGGAACGCGTGGCTCGGATACGGGCTCGCGACGAGCAGCGGTGCGCGCGCTCACTATGCGTCGAGCGGCTCATTCGGGCTCGAGAACGACCTCGTCCGCGCAACGCGCGACGTGGTCGGCACGCGGATCGAGACGGCGGGCAGCGTGCTCGCGCTGGCCTCCGTGATGGTCGTGGTGCTCGCGCTCGTCGTGTGGCGAGCGCGGCGCGTCAGTGACGTCGCGCAGGCTCGCTGACAGCCGGCTCACCGGCCGCCACCTCGTCCTCGTTCCCCCACTCGCCTTCCCAGCGCGCCATCACCGCGGTCGCGAGGCAGTTCCCGACCAGGTTGATCGTCGTGCGCGCCATGTCCATCAGCTCGTCGACGCCCAGGATCACCACGATGCCCTCGAGCGGCAGGCCGAACGCCGAGAGCGTTCCGGCCAGCACGACGAGCGAAGCGCGCGGCACCGCAGCGATGCCTTTGCTGGTGATCAGGAGCGTCAACATCATCAAGAGCTGCTGGCTGAGCGTGAGCTCGACGCCCGCCGCCTGCGCGACGAACAGCGACGCGACACCGAGGTAAAGCGTCGATCCATCGAGGTTGAACGAGTACCCGGTCGGCATCACGAACGCGACGATGCGGCGCGGCACGCCGAACTCGATCATGCGTTGCATCGCGAGGGGCAGCGCGGCGTCGGAACTCGTCGTGGTGAAGGCGATCATCGCCGGCTCCTTCACCTTCTTGATGAATTCGCGGATCGGGATGCGCGCGTAGAGCGCGATCGGGATCAGCGCGATCAACGTGAACGCGAACAAGGCTCCGTAGAGCGTGGCCACGAGCATCGCGAGGTTCTTGATGACGCCGATGCCGCTGTGGCTGACGGTCACCGCCATCGCGGCACCGATGCCGATTGGCGCGAACTTCATGATGATCGCGACGAACTTGAACATCACCTCGGCGATGCCTTCGGCGAACGCGAGCACCGTGTCCTTGCCGCGGCCGGCCGGTGCCTGCGCGAGCCCAATCGCAAAGAGCGTGCTCCACACGACGACCTGCAGCACGTAGTTCTGTGACGCAGCCGCGAAGAAGCTCGTCGGAAACGCGTGGTCGATGAATCCGCTGAACGTCGTCGGCGCAGGCGCCGGCACGGCCGCGTTCGGGTCCGGCGGCGGCAGGATCACGCCGTCGCCGGGACGGAACACGTTGCCGAAGACGAGACCGATTGCGAGCGCGATCGCCGTCATCACCCAGAAGTACGCGAACGATTTCAGCGCGAGCCGCCCGATGCGCTTCATGTCGTCGCCGTGCCCGGCGATGCCCATGACGAGCGTGCCGAACAGGATCGGGACTACGATTGACTTGATGAGCCGCAGGAACATGTTCGACAGCGGCTTGAGGCCCTCGGCGAACTCGGGCGCGAGCCAGCCAACCAGGATGCCGGCCAACATCCCGATGAAGATCCAGTGGGTCAGCGTCGTGCGGCGGAGGAGCGTGAACATGCGGAGGGGGCAGGATCCGGAGACCGGGCACGCGCATCCGCGTCGCGGGTTCGACCCGCGCGGAGGGCGCCGAGCGGCGGGACTCTAACGACTCGGCGGGCCGACGCCCCCCACCATCGCCTCGGGGAGCACGGGCACGAGAGGTCTTGCGGCCGCGCCGCCGGTCGGTTCAGATCGACGGTGGGGCGTAATTCCTATGACCGTCGTCGACGATTCGGGCTGGCTGGCGCTGGCGACCTCACCCTCGGTCGTGAGGCGCGCGCTGTTCACGATGCTCGTTGTCGGGCCGATCCTGATCTCGATCAATCACGGTGACGCGCTCCTCCGTGGCGATGTCGACGCCGCGCGGCTGATGAGGATGGGACTCACACTGCTCGTCCCCTACTGCGTGTCGACGACGTCGACCGTTGCGACCCTGCGCTCGTTGCGCATGCGTCCGCGCACGGAGTGACGCGCCGTCAGCGGAGCGGATCGAGCACGCGCGCGACGGCAAACTCATCGCCCGACTGCGGTTCCGGGAGCACGCCGCACGCGACGAAGCCGTCGTCGCTCTGCGCTTCACACAGGTAGGTCGCGACCGCGCCGAGCGGCTGATCGGTTCGAACGAACTTCGTCCCGGCACGCAACACGCGC
>JAYTBY010000089.1:0-2161 GCA_043736755.1 Planctomycetota bacterium
GCTCGAATTCCGCTGCCGCTGGAAGCGCGATGTGTTCATCGACATGTATTGCTACCGCAAGCATGGCCACAACGAGTCCGACGAACCGTCGTTCACGCAGCCACTGCTTTACCGCAAGATCGCAGCCCACGCCCTCGTCTCCACGATCTACACGCGGCAACTCATCGCCGAGGACACCATCACGTCCGAACAAGGCGAGGCGATCAAGGCCGAGGATTCCGCAACGCTCGAGGCCAACTTGGAAAAAGCAAAGGCGCGCGAGGCCTCCAAGGCCGCCAAGCGCAAGGCCGCCGATCCGTTCAAGGGCTCCAACGCCGTCTTCCAACCCGCGTATTCGCACAAGCCCGTCGAGACGGCCACCAGCGCATCCGCCCTCGACCGCGTGGTGGCGACGCTCACCACCGTGCCCGCGAACTTCAAGCCGCACCCGAAAATCCGCCGCTTCATCGAAGCCCGCGCGGCCGCTCACGCCAAGCTCGGCCCCTACGATTGGGCCTTCGGCGAGGCGCTCGCCTTCGGCACGCTCATTCTCGACGGCACGCCCATTCGCTTGAGTGGTCAAGACTGCGAGCGCGGCACGTTCAGCCACCGCCACGCGGTGCTGCACGACGCCGTGAACGGGCACCGACACATGCCGTTGGCGCATTTGGCGCCCAAGAACGCCCCGATCGAGATCTGGAACAGCCCGCTCTCTGAGACCGGCGTGATGGGCTTCGAGTACGGCTACACGCTCGAAGCGCCCAATTCGCTCGTCCTGTGGGAAGCGCAGTTCGGCGACTTCGTCAACGCGGCGCAGGTCATCATCGATCAGTTCCTCGTCAGCGCCGAGGACAAGTGGAAGCGACTCTCGGGGCTCGTGCTGCTGCTCCCCCACGCCTTCGAAGGTCAAGGGCCCGAGCACTCGAGCGCGCGCCTCGAACGATTCCTGCAACTGTGCGCCGACGACAACATCCAAGTCGCGAACGTCACGACACCGGCGCAGCTCTTCCACATGCTGCGTCGCCAAGTGCTGCGTCCGTGGCGCAAACCGCTCATCGTGATGACGCCGAAGAGCTTGCTGCGGCATCCGCGCGCCGTCTCGACGCTCGATGAACTCAGCGACGGGCGTTTCCATCGCATCCTCGCCGACGTGCCTCCGAAGAGCGCGAAGTCGCGCGAGAAGGTGTCGCGCGTGCTCGCGTGCTCGGGCAAGGTCTACTACGACCTCGAGGACGAGCGAGAGAAGCTGAAGGCGCACGACGTGGCGATCCTGCGTTTCGAGCAGCTCCATCCGCTGCAAGAGCGTGATGTCGAAGCGGCGCTCGCTCCCTACGGCAAGGACGTGCCCGTGATCTGGGTGCAAGAAGAGCCGGCGAACATGGGCGCGTGGCACCATCTGCTCGTGCGCTTCGGCGGAAGAATTGCCGGACGTCCGTTCAGCGCATCGACGCGTGCCGCAGCCGCATCACCCGCGACCGGCTCGCCCACGAGCCACAAAATCGAACAACAAGAAGTCCTCGACCGCGCCTTCGGGCGCGCCTGATCTCGCACGCGAAGGAACGCAGCATGGCCGTCACCGAACTCAAGGTCCCCTCCGTCGGAGAATCGATCACCGAAGTGCAGATCGGCGACTGGCTGGTCGGCGAAGGTGCCTCCGCGGGCAAGGATGCCGCGCTCGTGGTCATCGAGACGGACAAGGTGACCGTCGAGTTGCCCGCACCGTTCGCGGGCAAGGTGACGAAAATCCTCAAGAAGAAGGGCGAAAAGGCCCTCGTCGGTGAGGTCATCGGACACATGGAAGCTGGTGCAGCAGCGGTCAGCGCGCCGAGCGCACAGCCCACCGCGCCCGCGAAGGGCGAAGCGAAGCCGTCGCTCGAGACGGTCGGAGCAGCTCCGATCTCCGCGAAGTCCAGCACCGCCCCACGCGAAACGGTCGTGATGCCCGCCGCCGCGCGCGCGCTCGCGACGAGCGGAGTCGATCCCGCGTCCGTCACGGCGACAGGGCCCGGCGGACGGATGCTCAAGGAAGACGTGCAGCGCGCGGCGAGCGCGCCGAAGTCTGCCGCACCGCCTTCGACTTCTGGACCGGCGTCGTCCGCGGCCCGATCGACCGGCGGCGCGCGCGAAGAAGAGATCGTCCCGATGACGCCGCTGCGCCGTCGGATCGCCGAGCGCCTCGTCG
>JAYTBY010000090.1:0-2161 GCA_043736755.1 Planctomycetota bacterium
CCAAGGAGGCAGCTTCCGGCGTCGCTCCTTCGTCCTCCTTGCATTGCTTAGGCACACTTCTTCAGGCGGCCGGACTTTTTAGAACGGGCTGCTAGGCCAGGAGCTGCTTCGACCGTCGCGCGCTGCACGTGGATTCGCCGCCGCTCCGCCTGTCGGTAGACGAAGGCGGGTTCGGTCGAGTTTCCTTGCCGTGAGCTTCCGCCTCGTTGCAGCGTGCTTCACGAACTCGACGAGTTCGTGGCCGCTCGAAGCGCGCGCTGCACACGAGTTCGATTCATCGCGAGCGGATCTCACGATCTCGCGCCCCGCGTGCGCTTCGGAGTGAAGGTCAATTCACACCGGCACGTTTCAGACGAGTTGCTGCACGGAAACCACGCGTGCACTCCCGCGCGTGATCTGCCGATCTTTCGACAGAAAGTGTCGCCGTGGCAGTCGGTCTCGGCTCAAGGCAGCGTGATCCCGCACCGTTACCGAGCCGTTTCAAGGCTCGAAGTGCGTCTCCCGCAGCAGCTTCCGCGCACAGAGGAACGCATCTGAATCCGCGGGCCCGGTTCGGTGCGGACATTGCAAGCGGAGCAAATCATGAAGCGCCTCCCTGCAACGCAGACCTCACGTGGAGTGAAGAAGAATGAGCGGGACTTCGTCGTCCCGGCGAGTTCGGCACGTAGGCCGATTGGGAAGAGCGCGACCGTCCGTGGCACGTCGGTCGTCGACCTCGAGGGTGATCCGTCCTGGAACGGTCTCCCCCGTGCGCTCGTCGTCTCCACCCAGGATTTCCAAGCGTCCGTGGTCCGAAGCACGCAACTCCGCACTCCGCGTCGAAGCGTGAAGAAAGGTCCTTCCATGGTGGGTCTCGTCCTGAAACACGCCGATCTCGACCTCGTCCTCGATCGCCTCGCGGCGAACCCGGAGACGTTCGACGAGCAACTGGAGAAGCTGGCGATCGAGTACGACGCGAAAAACGTCACGCTCGAGATCGCCGACCCGGCCACTTGGCACTCGACGGCGGCGACCAGCCGCGTCCCGCGCGAAGGGGCCCGTTTCTCGATCGAAACGCAACTTCGCTCGGAAGTCGATGCGATTACGATCCTCGACCGCGCGAACGAAGCCCGGCTCGCCCGGCGCGTTGCGTTCGCTCGCGTGCGCCTGAATCGCGCTCTGAGGGAAGCCGGCCTGACCCAGGCCGATCTCGACGGTGGCGTCTCGGGTAACCCGGCGGCCTACGTCGGTGACCGTACGGTCCACTGCACGTTGGCGCCCGGCGTGTGCCGGCGCTGGGCCGAGCTCCAAGCGCTGCGCACGGAGATGGTCGAGCGCAACATCTACCTCGCCCTCATCAACGTCGAGCGGTACGCGCACACGAGTGCCGGTCGTCTCGACCTGATCCAGGAAGGCTCGGCGGCGCTGTTCCGCGCCGTCGACGGCTTCGACTGGAAGCGCGGACTCCTGTTCCGCACCTACGCGGTCCACTGGCTGAACCAGGCGTTTCGCAGTTACCTCTACAACTTCAACAGCACGGTGCGCGTGCCGGTGTACCTCCAGAAGGCGCTCAAGCACGTGAACATCGCGATCGAGAAGCTGCGGGATCCGAACGCCAGCTTCGAGTCGATCGCAGAGATTTCGGGCCTCGAGCCCAGCCTGGTCGAGCACGCTCTCGGCGCTGCGCGTTCGACGCGGTCGATCGACGCACCGCTCTCGGGAGAGGACGACTCGGGTGGACTGCGCGACGTTCTGAGCCGCGGCGATCACGACCCCTACCGTCCTGAATTCGAGGACACATCCCTCGCGTCCAACGTGAAGGGGGCGCTCGACCGCCTCAGCGAACGAGAGCGACTCATCGTCTGTCTGCGCTTCGGCCTCCTCGGCGAGCGCGAGCACACGCTGTCCGAAGTCGCGGAGCGCATGGGGGTCAGCCTGGAACGTATCCGTCAGATCCAGGTGCGGGCGATCGGGAAGATGCGCACGCCGCAGCTCGAACGAGCGGTGGAACCGTTCCTGAACTGACAGTCGGTGAGGAAATCGATCCGGCGGCCCCTCAGAACCTAGTTAGGCCGCTTTGAGACGCGAGACCCCGTGAATTCTCCGCGGGCTCTGACCCAAGATAGAGGCACAGGGACCGAGGAGATGACTCGGTGATTGGGGAACCGGGCCGGCGTCTAGC
>JAYTBY010000091.1:0-2161 GCA_043736755.1 Planctomycetota bacterium
TGGCTCCTGCGCGTCCAAGCGGGCGAGACCGTGATCCTTTGCCGCCACAACGTCCCGGTAGCCGAGATCCGGCCGCTGCCCTCGGTGCCTGAAGGTCCACGCCCGCTCGGCCTGCAGCGCGGACGATTCCGTGTGGACGAGGCCTTCTTCGAAGCTCTGCCCGCCGACGTGCTCGACGACTTCGAGGGGCGCGGCCCGTGAAGCTCCTGCTCGACACGTGCACGTTCCTGTGGGTCGTGCTCGACGACGAGCGCTTGTCCGAGAACGCGCGCGAGCTCTATCGCGCCGCGGAGAACGAGGTCCATCTGAGCGCCGCGTCGACGATGGAGATCGCGACCAAGTGCCGGATCGGTCGTCTGGTGCTCCCGAAGCCCGCGTGGGACTTCGTCAGCGAAGCGCGGATCCAGCACGGGATCGCGGCGCTGCCCATCGACGAGGAGAGCGCGCTGCACGTCGCGCGCCTGCCGGATCACCACCGCGACCCGTTCGATCGCCTGCTCGTCGCGCAGGCGATCGTGCACGGGCTCGTGTTGCTGACGCCGGACGAGGTGGTGCGTCGGTACCCGGCACGGACGATGTGGTGATCGCGAGGACCCGTCCTGGTCATCGATCGACCGTAGTCTCCGCACGCGGGCCGGTGACCCGCGCGCTTCACTTCGTCAAGCCCGCGCCGGAACCCGCGCCTTCTGGTGCGTCGCCAGGTGCTCCTGGATCGTCCGCACTTGGTAGTCGCCGCGGTGGATCGCCGTCAGCGCGCTGACCACCGCGCTGATCCCGGCGCGTGTCGTGATGCACGACACGCCGGCCATCACGGCCGCGGCGCGGATCGCGGAGTCGTCGATGCGCTGTTGCTTGCCGTACGGCGTGTTGAGGACGAGCACGACCTCGCGGTTCTTGATCAGGTCGACGACGTGCGGGCGACCCTCGTGGACCTTGTTCACGCGCTCGCACGGGATGCCGATCGACTTGAGCGCGCGCCACGTACCTTCCGTCGCCATGAGTTCGTACCCGAGTGCTGCCAGAGTGCGGCATTCAGGCACGATCGCGCGCTTGTCGGCGTTCTTGACCGACACGAACACGCGCCCCGTCTTCGGCAGCTTGAGGCCCGCCGCTTGGTAAGCCTTCACGAACGCGAAGCCGAGGTCGACGTCGATGCCCATGACCTCGCCGGTCGAGCGCATCTCGGGCCCGAGCGTGATGTCGACGCCGGGGAACTTGTTGAACGGGAAGACGGGTGCCTTGACGGAGAAGTAGGGCGGGATGATCTCCTCAGTGAACTCGAGTTCCTCGAGCGAGAGGCCGCACATGACTTTCGCGGCGAGCTTGGCCAGCGGGACGCCGATCGCCTTCGAAACGAAGGGCACGGTGCGTGACGCGCGCGGGTTCACTTCGAGGACGTACACGCGATCGTCCTTGATCGCGTACTGCACGTTCATCAGGCCGATGACCCCGAGTTCCATCGCCATTGCCTTCGTGGCGCGGCGGATTTCATCGAGGATTTCGCGGCCGAGCGTGTGCGGCGGCAAGACGCACGTCGAGTCGCCGGAGTGGATGCCGGCTTCCTCGATGTGCTCCATGATCCCGCCGATCACCACGATGCGGCCATCGGAGATCGCGTCGACGTCGACCTCGATCGCTTCCTCGAGGAACTTGTCCACCAGGATGGGGCGGTCGGGCGATACCTGCACGGCGTTCGCCATGTACGTTTCGAGCGCGTCGTCGTCGTAGACGATCTCCATCGCGCGGCCGCCGAGCACGTAGCTCGGCCGCACGAGCACCGGATATCCGATGCGACGCGCGACAGCGAAAGCCTCGCCGATGTCCTTGGCCATGCCGCTCTCGGGCTGGAGGAGCTTCAGCTTCTTGATGACCTGGTTGAAGAGGTCGCGGTCCTCGGCGCGATCGATCGATTCGACCGACGTGCCGATCAACGGCGCGCCCGCGGCGTGCAAGCCCGCAGCGAGGTTGAGCGGCGTCTGCCCGCCGAACTGGACGATGATTCCTGCTGGTTTCACCGCGTCGACGACGTGCATGACGTCCTCGTGCGTGAGCGGCTCGAAGAACAAGTCGTCCGAGGTGTCGTAGTCCGTCGACACCGTCTCGGGGTTGCTGTTCACCATCACGGCTTCGCAGCCGATCTCCCGCACGGCGAACGCGGCGT
>JAYTBY010000092.1:0-10688 GCA_043736755.1 Planctomycetota bacterium
GCGACCAGGCCTGATCGGCTGAAAGGCCGGGCTGGCACCACGAGTTGATCGCGGAATTCCACCGCCATTTTCGTGGCCCCGGTCAGTAGGCTCGACGAGCTGTGAGGATCATCGCGGGAGAACTCGGAGGACGCCGCCTCGTGACGCCCGACGGTGACGTGACGCGACCCATGCTCGATCGCGTGCGGGAGGCCGTTTTCGCGCGGATCGAGGATCGCCTCGCTGGCGCGCGGGTGCTCGACCTCTACGCGGGATGCGGCAGTCTGGGTCTCGAGGCCGTCTCGCGCGGAGCAGCGCACGTCCGCTTCGTCGAGCGCGGCGCCGACGCCCTCGTGGCGTTGTCCCGGAACGTCGAGGATCTCGACGTGAAGTCGCGCGTGCGGATCTGGCGGGGCGACGCCTTGAAGCACGAGAGCTGGCGCGATCGTCGGAAAGACGAACCGTTGTACGACCTCGCGTTCTTCGATCCGCCGTACAAGCTCGTCACGAACCCGGACACGAGTCGGTTGCTCGTCCGCGCCCTCGAAGCCTTGGCGCTCGAGAACATGACCGAACCGGGCTTGATCGTTGCCCATGCACCGACTCGCGATGTCGGAGCACTCCGGCCCGGGCCGGATTGGGGTTTCGAGGTGCACGAGTACGGCGGTTCCGGAATCGCGCTGATCTCGCGGCCGTCGTCCTGAGCGGTCCGTTGCGCGAAGTGTTCGAGATGGGTTCCTTCGAGTGCGAAACCAGAATGCACTCAAACGTCAAAAAGGTGCACTCGTATCCTGCGTGAGCGAGGCCGGCTCAGGACTCGTCCGATCCACACGCGGGAACACCCATGCAAGTCTGTCTGACACACGCCTTCCTCACGGTCGCTTGCACCTTTCAGTCGCCGGGTCCGGCCCCGTTCGGCGAAGTCGTGCGTACCGCCGAGCTCGTCACGAAGCTCGCCGCTGAACTCGAACACAGCTACGTCTTCGAGGACAAGGGGCTCGCGATGGCCGCGGCCCTGAAGTCGAAGTCGGCCTCGGGCGCATGGAACGCGCTCGAGGGTGACGCCTTGGCCGAGGCTCTCACCGCGACGTGCCGGTCGGTGGCAAACGATTTGCACTTGCGCGTGCGTCACGAGAAGGAAGGGGCGCAAAGACCTCAGAATGCGTTCTTCCAGGAACCTGGTGCCGCGCGCCGCGAATGGCAGCTTCGCAACTACGGCTTCGAGCGCGCGGAGCGTCTGCGGGGAAACGTCGGCTACCTCGACATTCGCGAGTTCGTGCCGTCGGACCTGTCGCGCTCGACCGCCTCAGCCGCCATGGCCTTCCTGCAAGACACGGATGCGCTCATCATCGATTTGCGCAAGAACGGCGGCGGTGATCCCGAGGCGGTGCGATTTCTGTGCTCGTACTTCTTCGGCGGCGAGCCCGTGCTCTTGAATCGCCTCGTGAACCGTGAAATGGCCTCGTCCGACGAATATTGGACGCTGAAGGACTTGCCCGGAAAGCGCTACACCGACAAGCCCGTCTTCGTACTCGTCAGCGCGAAGACGTTCAGTGCAGCCGAGGAATTCGCCTACAACCTGCAGAGTCGCGGTCGCGCGACGATCGTCGGCAAGGCGACGGGCGGGGGCGCGCATCCGGTCGACATGCGCCGGCTCATGGGCGGCTTCTCCGTGACGATCCCCATCGCGCGCGCCGAGAATCCGGTGACGAAGACCAACTGGGAAGGCGTAGGCGTGAAGCCTGAAGTCGATGCCGAGGAGGCCGTCGCTCTCGATCGCGCTTGGTCCCTCGCGTTCGAGCGATTGGCCGCGAACGAGACGGATCCCGAACGCAAACAGGACCTCCTGCAGCTCGCGGCCGAGAAGGCCGCCAGTTCGGGCCGCTAGAAGTTTCGAGCACGTGAGGCGCGGCTTCCGACGCGCTGTCCAACCCGGCTGGAGAGGGCCGGGCCGCGGCGGAGCGGAGGGGTCGCGCTTCACGACTTGCCCGGCACGCGCCGCTGCACACCGATTGACCTCGCACGCAAATCGTGCGACGAAGCGTGTGTGGAAAGCC
Organism: Planctomycetota bacterium; assembly: GCA_043736755.1. Taxonomy (GTDB): domain Bacteria; phylum Planctomycetota; class UBA1135; order UBA1135; genus JAEUHZ01. Next base: position 2,037 of record JAYTBY010000092.1, read on the forward strand.
TGCGCGGACGTCTCTTCGTCGACGGCAAACTCCTCACGGGAACTCTCTCGTGGGAGGGCGGTCGGATCGCGTCCGTCGTGACCGAGGGTGAGATCGGCGGCGCCGATCTGCCGATTCTCGCGCCGGGGTTCATCGACCTGCACGTGCACGGCTTCGGCGGTTTCGATCCGCTCGAGGACGTAGCCGGGATGGCGCGGGCGCTCGCGCTGGCGGGAACCACTTCATTCCAGCCGACCTTGTTTCCCGCGCGTCCCGAGGTGCTCGGTGAAGCCTGCGCGGAACTCCAGCGCCGCGCGCGCGCGCTGCAACCGAGTCACGGCGCGCGCGTGATCGGCGCGCACCTCGAGGGGCCGTTCGTGAACCGACTCGCGGCGGGCGCTCTTCCGCCGGACGACCTGCACGAGCCTTCGGTCACGAGCCTGCGCGCGATCCTCGGGCCCGCGAGCGGGGATGGCCGCGGCGTGCGCACGATGACTCTCGCGCCGGAACTTGCCGGTGCTGCAGATCTGGTGCGTGAACTCACGCGATCGGGAGTGCGCGTCTCGCTCGGTCACAGCCGCGCCACGAGCGCCGAAGCGCGCGCAGCCGCGATCGCGGGCGCGGTCGGCGCCACGCACCTCTTCAACGCGATGCCGCCGCTGCACCATCGCGAAGTCGGAGTCGCGGGATTCGCGCTGACCGACGCGGCGCTTTTCGCCGAGATCATCGGGGACCTCGTGCACGTCGGTCCCGAGATGTTCGAGCTGGCGCTGCGCGCACGCGGACCAGAAGGACTGTGTCTCGTCAGTGATGCGCTGCGCGGCGCGGGAACAGGCTGCGATCATTTTCACAGTCACGGGCGTGACCACATGCTCGACGGTGGCAGCGCGTATTACCCGTCGGCGGCTGGTGGGTCGCCGAAGCTCGCGGGTTCCGCGATGAGCCAGCTCGAGATGGTGCGCCGACTCGTCGAGCGCGGCGTCGTCGGACTCGTCGATGCCTTGACGATGGCCAGCACGACGCCCGCTCGGGCACTGGGGCTCGAGCAGGAACTTGGCTCGCTAAGGGCTGGTTTCGCGGCGGATTTCGTCGTCTTGCGCGGGTCCGCCCTCGCCCTCGAGAGCGTCTACGTTCGCGGTGCGCGACTCGAACTCACCAGCTGATCAGCGCATCGCCGGCGGATCACCACGGAGCCGGCGGATCACCACGGGGCCGGCGGATCACCACGGAGCCGGCGGATCACCACGGAGCCGGCGGATCACCACGGCGCGCCCAACTGCGAGCGGATCTCCGTGATGCGCGTGCGGAGCGCTGCGTCGGGCTCCACGTTCGTGGTGACCATTGAACAAACCGTCGCAACGAGGTCGTCGGCACGCGGACGCGAGTTCGGATTCTGAACGCCCTCTTCGAGTGCCTTCGCGTAGATCACGCGCGCCTTCACGCTGTCACCGATCGCTTGGTAAGCCTCGGCGAGGGGCCGCAACACGCCCGAACGATAGATGTTGACGATCTGCTCGCGTTCACGGTCGTAGGAAGCGAGCGCGGCGTCGGCCTCTTCGCGCGCCTTGACGACGTCGCCAGCGCGCGCGCGGAGGCCTGCGAGTCGAGCGCGCAACGGCACGTTGGCCTCGGCGTTCCAGTTGGTCGCATCGAGCATCGCGCTCGCCGCGTCGACCAGTTCGAGAGCCTTGGCCTTGTCGCCGTGCTCGAGCGCTCGGCTGACGAGCTTATCCTGCGTCTCGATCCGCACTTGCATCGGCAGCTTCGCCCACGCGAGGGGGATCTTCTCCTCGATGATGCGGCGTCGCTCCACGTCGCCGTAGAAGGTCGAGAAGAGCTCCGCATACGCGTGGAGTGCGGAACAAAGCGGATCGAACGAGCCCGTTGCGACCATCGCGTCGAGGGTCTGCATGTGTGCATCGAAGGTCGCCGCATCGATCCTGCGCGCGCGCTCTGCATGAATCGGTGCGGTTTCGGAGTCGATTGCTCCGCTGGCAGCGATCTCAGCGCGCGCGTCCTGGCCCAGCCGCATGTACGTGCGCGCGATCTGGGCCCGAATGCGATCGCGTCGCCACTCCTGGGATGCCTCGACGGAATCACTAGGCGCGTCGGCGTCCTCCAGGGCGACGCCCTGGTCCGCGATGCGTTGCGCCAAGTCGAGGAACTCCTGCACGCGTCCCAGGCGCCCGTGCTCGGCTTGATGCAGAGCGATGTCCGCGAACGCTTCGCCGCGCCGCCAGTTGGCGATGCCTTCGGTGTAGCGCACCGCGTGGTCGGGCTGATCTACGGCGAGCGCGGCCGTCACCGAATCGGCCTGAGCTCGCGAGCGGTTCTTCACGTGGGGATTGAGCGGAAACGCGCTGGCTGCGTCGAAGGCCAGATCCAACAGCTCGCTGCGCCAAGTTGCGATCTCCGGCGACGCCGGACCGCTCACTACCGGTGTTTGCGCGACGTCGACCGCCTTCGACTCCGAGCACGAAGTCGCGAGAGATGCGCAGGTCGCGAGGATGAGCACTCGGTGGATAGGATTCATGTGCGTCGTCTTGGCTGTCGTCGTGTCGAGCTTCGTTCCGTCGATGCAGGCGGCCTCCGGTCGCGCACCCCGCTCGTTTCAAGCGGTTCTGCGCGGCCGGAGGCCGCCATCAGATCAGGATCTCGAGTTCGAGATCACAGTTCCCAGATGATCTCCAACCCGTTCGACAGGTTGAAGGTCGAGGCCGTGCAGAACGCTGCGGCGTTGCGGTACCACGCCTGATACGTGCGGATGCCGGGCAAAGTGACGACACCACGAATGGAAACCGGCAGATCAGCGCCGACCGGGTACTGCGAAGCACCCGCGACGTTGGCCTTCGTGCCGAGGCGGAAGATCTGGCCGCCGGCGCAGCGCTTGCCGTCGCCGAAAGTCGCGCCCGCGCCAGCCGACTGCTGAGCGGCGCCTTGGAAGTACAGGCACTGCGCCGTCGGCGGCATCTGCGTGCCGAGCAGGACGAGCGTGTCGTTCGAGAGGCTCGAGCAACCCGTCGCGCGGATCTTGCCGCCCAAACCGATCGAGCTGAGGCAGCCGACGTTGTCGCCAACGACGCTGTTGTTCGCACACGGGCAGGCCGTGCCCGTGCCGTCGCCGAAGCAGAAAGGCGTGCCGAGATCAGCGGCCGGCGTGATGCCGTACGCGAACGTGGCCGTCCAGTCGCAGAGCCAGTGCTGGACGTTGCCCGGCGCGAACGCGCCGCGGTACGCCGCAGTCGTGAAGAATCCGTCGGCCGGAGCCGCATTGACACTCGTGAGAGCGGCAGCGGCCGGACGCGGGTCGAGCCCGATGACGGGCAGCATCGTCAAGGCGAGGACCGGCGTGGCCGGGCCGCGCGTGATCGACTTGATCGGCTGGTCGATGGCGGCCGAGCCGGCGTCGACGTTGTTGTTGACCGAGGTGGCCGGGAGGACGCCGCGGAGCGTCGCTTCCGTGTAGGCCGAGCCGTTCAGGTTGCGGTAGAAGACGCTGTCGCTGATCTCCGCGAGGTTACCGGTCGTCTGCGCCGAGTAGAAGCCCGGCAGACCGATCGGATCGTTCGGCGTGACCGGCGCGCCGTTGAAGGCGGTCGTCCACGTGTTCGGCCAGGTAAGCGTGCCGCCCGCGCCGTAGCCCGCGCCGCCGTCGCCATCGACGTTGTCGAAGGAGACGAGACGCTCGCCGAGGTCCATGAAGATCGAGTTGCGCACTTGAGCGCGCGCGTTGTCACGCCACGCCGTGCCGTGGTCGCCGCTGATGGGCTGGCCGATGACCGTCATGTTGTACATGGCGACCGTCGTGACCGGCTGGTAGTCGGACTGCTCCGCGCCGTCCATCTCGATGCAGTTGTCGCCAACGCCCGAGCCTTGAGCGGCCGCGGCGCTGTAGCCCTGGACGATGAGTCCGAACTGCGCCTTGCCGCGCCAGCCCTGGTCGACGTCGAGGCTGTCGTCACCGATGTTCCAGATGCTGAAGTTCTTGAGGTTGACCGTGCCGCCCCAGATCTCGATGCCGTCATCGACGTTGTTGAAGATCTCGACGAAGTTGATGTCTGTGTTGCGACCGATACCGCCCAGCGACAGGCCGTTCAGCTCGTTGTTGAGAGCGATGACCTTGCCGCCGTAACGGAGCGAGACGAAGCGGAGCGAACCGCTGTCGTCGTTGTCGTTACCGCCGCCGTAGCGGACGCGGGAGTCACCGATGAAGGCCTCGGTGAGGCCCTCCATCGTGGCAAAGTTCGCGGCGTTCGGCGCCGGCGTATTTCCGACGACCGAGTTCTCCGAGATGTAGCCATTGCCACAGATCGTGATGTTGCCCCACTCGTTGACGCCGAGTCGCGCGGTGCCCGTCTTCGGGTCACCACCGACCCACGTGGCGACGTCCGCCTTGGACGTGAAGATGATCGGAGCGGCGGCTGTGCCATTGGCGATGATCTGCGCGCCGCGCGTCACCGCGAGGCTACCGCCGATACCCGTGTCACTGGCGATGACCGTGCCCGCATCGATCGTCAACGTCGCTCCGGGGAGGACGTAGATCTGTGTTTGGAGGTTGTAGGTGTTGGAGGCCGTCCACGTGGTCGACACGGCGATGTCGGTCGTCACGAGGATCTCGGCCGCATTGGCGGCGCCGGCAAAGCCGACTCCGACCACTGCGGTACCGAAGAGAAGCTTGGAAATCATGGCTCGTCTCACTGTGCTCTTGGGTCGCGATCTCGAGTCCGCACGGCAGGCGAGGGAGTGCGCTCCCTCGTTCGTGCGGCTTGAAGCGCGAGCAAGGTAGGGGCGACGTGTTGACCGTCGATGAAGACGGGGTGTAGGTCCATACAACCTAGTCGGGCACGCCGAGAACGAGCGGCCCGGAGACGGCGTGAAGACATCGAAACCGCCGCTTCTGCGGACCTTGCTGCGCGGCTCCGCGGCGCGAGAGTGTGTGAATCATCCACCAGCCCTAACGGGCGCCGGGCACGAACAATCCGTGCCCCTCCAGCGAACTCATGATGAGTACTGTGGACACGAAACCTTATCATGGGCCTCTTCCTGGCCGTGACCCGACACCCGTCGTGAACGAGAGCTGGGTCGAGAATCAGCGCCGTTGACGCGAGATGCGCTCAACTTGATCGATGTACCGCGCGACGTCCTCGCGCGGCTTGATTTCCTGAGCGCGCCTCAACAGGTTGAGCGCCTCGGGATAGCGATTCAGACCCACGAGGACCTGCGCTTGGTAGACCTTGGCCTTCCCTTCGAAGGCTTCGATGCTCGCCGCACGCTCATAGTAGAAGATGGCTTGGTCGGGCTCGCCCTTCTTCACGTGGTGCTGTCCCAAGAGAAGCAGTGCATCGCCGTCGAGTGGGTCGAGGCGCACGATCTCGAGCAGAGCTGCGGCCGATTCATCGTCGCCCGTGCCATCAGCCATGCTCAAGCGCGCTTGGAGCTTCAACAGCTTCGTGCGGTCGGTGGTCGGAATGGACTCACCGAACGTCGATCGAATGTGTTCGGTGAGGCGAAGAGCTTGCTTGGGCCCACCACGCGCTGCAAGTACTTCCGCAGCGCGCACGGATCGAGCGCTCGACTGGAGCTTGTCGATGTTGACGGCGCGCATGTAGGCGCTCAGCGCCAATTCAGGCAGTCCTTCCGTCAAGTAGATGTCGCCGAGCGTGCTGAGCGTCTCCAGCGTCGACTTGCCCAGGCGGTCCATGATCTCGAAATTCTCGGCGGCGCGCAGCGGCAGCTTCTTGCCCAAGAACGTGTGCGCTTGGATCAGCCAAAGGTCGGTCTTGTCGGGGTATCGCGCGATGAGCACATCGAGGAGTGCCGCTGCATCGTCGAACTTGTTCTGCCTGAACACGGTGTTGGTCAACCCGAGCCGCCATTCGGAATAGTCAGGCTGAAGGAGCAGCGCGTTTCGGAATGCTGTCTCCGCGGGCTGATAGTCCTGCTTCGCGAAATGCGCGTAGCCAAGCATTCCATAGGCGGATGCGTCGCCGCCGCCGAGTTCGATCATGCGCGTAAACGCCTTGATCGCATTGTCGTTGTCGCCGCTCTTGAAGTGGATGAAGCCAAGGTTGCGCCACGCCCGCCTGAAGCTCGGGAACTTGGACGTAGCACGCTGGAAGGTAACGAGTGCTTCTTTCAGCTTGTCCTGTTGGAACTGAAGGCTGCCGAGCGTGAAGTCCAGCATCGCCGAGCTGCCCGGCTCGATCATCTCCTGCAGGCTCGCCTCGGCCTTCGCGTAGTTCTCGCTCATCAACGGCCGCAACTTGTCGAGGATCTTCACCTCATCCTGCGTCACCCGCGGCTCGATCTCGGCGTTGACGCCGTACCCGGCGACGAACTGTTTCTGGAAGGTCGGATCGTTCCAGATTCGCGCCAGGTCTTCGCTCTGAGCGAGCGCGCCGGACGTGGAAGCGCAGAGAGCGATGCACGTCGCCACGAAGCGGCTCGCCGATGACATGGGATTCGTGTGCTTGCGAAGGGGCATGGTCTTCATGATCTCAGCTCGGCGGGAAACGGAACGGCTGGCGCATGTTGCAGTTCACACGAGCACCGCCGCGCAGAGCGGGCTCGAACTTCCATTGCCTGATGGCGTCAAGTGCCGGCTTTTCGAATGCCGGATGGTTCGATTCCTCGACGCGGGCGTTCGTGACCTTGCCCGTGGCGTCAACGACGAAGATCACGGTAACCGTGCCTACGATCTTCTTGCCGCGCAATTCAGCGGGTGCACGGGGCTGTGCACTGAACATGATGCGCGGTTTCTGATCGATCTCGGCCAAGCTGAACGCACCCTCGAGCTGCTTGTCCATGGCCGAACCAGTACCGGTACCACCGATACGGCCGCCGGATGCGAAGGACAGAGACTCACCGAAGTCTCCCATCGCGGTGGCCCCGTTCAGGGCTTGCTCGATGGCGCTCAAGCTCGCCGCTTCGAGAGCCGGTGCGTCGATCGAGGATGGAGTTTCGAGTGCTTTCAGCATCTCGGCGGCGTCCGGAGCCTCTTCGGTCTCGGCCTCGAGCTCCTCGGGATCCGGCTGAGGCTCCGGCTGCTTCTCTTCTTCCTTCGTCGTCGGGTCCTCTGCCCCCAGGAGATCGACGTCTTGCACGTTCGTGTCCTCCGGCTTGCCGGTTGGGAAGACCAACCCGCCGAAGAGGAGTACGAACACGTGAAACAGAATCGCTCCGATGATCGCGACGATGGTGCCGACACTCATTTCTTGTCCGTGTTGATTCCAACCTTCGCGATGCCGATCTTGCGAACCTCGTCGAGCACGCCAACGACGTGACGGAAGTCAGCCCCTGCATCGCTGTTGATCACGACCTTCGGGTCCTTCGATGCTGTCTTGAACGTCTGGAGGCGCAAGGGCAACTGGGCCAAGCTGATCTTGTCCTTGTTCCAAAAGATATCGCCCTTGTCGTTGACGCTCAAGGTCACGGCCTTCTCCATCTCCTGGTTGTCGCCGAGCGATTGAGCCGAGCCTGCCGCGGGCAAGGCCACTTGCACGCCTTGGTTCTTCGTCATGGACAGAGAAACCATGATGAAGGTGGCGAGGAGGAAGAAAATGATATCGATCAGCGGGATGATCTCGATGCGAGCTCGCTTGCGCGATCCGCCGCCTGAAGAGCCGTGCATCGGATCACCCCTTTCCTGCGCCGACGAGTTCTTGCCACGCACCGGATGACTTCGCCGGTGCGGGCGCGGGCCCAGGCGTCGGCGTCGGCGTGCGCCCAGGCTGGCCCTCGACCAAGAGCTTCAGCTGCGTCGAAGCCGACTCGATGTCGTGCGTGGCTTCGTCCATCTTGTTGTTGAGGTAGTTGAAAGGCAGCAGGGAGAGAATGGCGATCCCGAGACCGAACGCCGTTGCGATCAACGCTTCGGCGATACCGCCCGTGATCGCGCCGGGTGAATTGAGGTCGCCGCCGATGATGGAAAAGGAGGCCATCATCCCGGTGACGGTGCCCAGCAGTCCGAGAAGCGGAGCGAGCGTGATCACGGTGTCCAGCACCGTGATGCCGCGCTTGAATCGTTTCAACTCGCGAGCTTGCGCGAAAAGCAGCGCGTTGGGTAGCGAGCTCTCCTTGTGCTCCAGCGCATAGGTGAGTGCCCGAACCACGTAGTCCTTGGAATCCTTCGAGATGCGAATGGCTGCGTCGATGTCTCCGCGGCCGACCTCGGTGAACAAGCGCTCCTGAGCGCGCGAGTCACGGCGGCGGCTCTCGTTGAAGAGGAAGATCAAGCGTTCGATCACGGCTCCGAGGGCCAGGATCGAGCAGATGAGGAGCGGCCACATGATCGGCCCGCCCTTCTCGAAGATGTGGATCAAGCTCCATTCCTGGATGAGCGCTTTCAGCGCGCCACCCTTGGACGGATCCAGCGGCATCGATCCGGTGCCGGTTTCGACGAGCGCAGCCAAGCCGAGCTGAGCGGTGCCTTCGAGCGGTCGGACCAACGGCTTGTCCGACCCCGTTTGCGGCACGACGAGTCCGGCGATGCCCGACTTGGATCGGAAGAGTGCGACGGGGCCGAGGATCGCGAACTGTCCCTCGGACACAGCGCCGAGGAGGTCGACGGCGACACCGGGGAATCGCATGCCGCCGATGGCGTCGAAGAGGCGTGACAAGGAGACCTTCACGAGAGGGAGTTGCTGAGCGAACTTCTCGCTGAGCGTCGCCGTC
>JAYTBY010000093.1:0-2158 GCA_043736755.1 Planctomycetota bacterium
CGCGATCAACGCCGGCGTCGACCCGAGCCAAGTGAACCCGTCGGCCGCGGTGAGGGCTCCCGACCGGATGGCTAACCCTGCGACGAGCATCGGAACGAACACGCGGAATCCACACGCGGCGGCCAGGCCGACGCCGGCCAGGATGCCCAATACGGTTTGGAGTTCTTGCTGCACGGGGGAGGCTCGGATCCGAGATGGGTGATGAATCCTCGGATCTAGGGCAGTCTACGCCGCTTCGCGTCGCGGATTCTCAGACCCTTCGAGCTGAGGCACAGATCGCTTCGAGCGAGGCCAGCTCGCAGGCGATCGCGTCCCGCGAACCGTCGGTCAAGACCGCGCTCTCGAGGAGAGCCGCTTGCCGTGTGATCTCGGGGAACCCATAGCTCCCGGCCGCGCCCTTCAAGCGATGGGCGAGCGTCGAGACCTGCTCGAGGTTCCCAGACTCGAGCCCGCGCCGCATCTTCTCGACGTCGTCACCGAGCTCGTCGACGAAGAGTCGCACGAGCTCGAGCAGCCCTTCGTCTCGACTGACCTGCGGCCCAACTTCTGATTGCCCGTTCATGGTGGATTCTTCTTCGATTCTGTGTGGGCGCCAACGGCCCACCGTTTCGACCAGGAGTGCGCGTTGAACGGGTTTCGCGCAGTAGTCGTCACATCCGGCCGCGAGACAACGCTCGCGGTCGGGAGCCATCGCGTTCGCAGTGAGGGCCACGATCGGCCCGGTGTAGCCCGCGCTGCGCAGGCGACTGGTCGCCGCATAGCCGTCGAGTCGCGGCATCTGCATGTCCATGAGCACGACGTCGAACATGCGGCCTTCTGCACGCGCCGCCATCGAGAAGTGCACGGCTTCTTCGCCGTCGGTCGCGAGGGAGACCGTAGCCCCGGCAGTGGAGAGCAGATGGCGCAAGAGGCGCTGGTTGTCCGGGCCATCCTCGGCCAAGAGGATGCGCATGCCGCCGAGATTCGACGGCGCGACTCGCCGCACGTTGCGCACGGGTTCCGGCACGCTGTGCACGTCGGTCAACGGGCTGCTCAGTGGACCTGCATCGACGTGGAACGAGAACACGCTTCCTTCTCCAACGCGACTCGACACGAGGATCGTTCCGCCAAGCCCGGCGACGAGATGGCTGCAGATCGAGAGTCCGAGACCGGTGCCTCCGAACCTGCGGCTGGTGGATGTCTCGCCCTGCACGAACGGCCGGAAGAGGCGCGACAGCGCGCGCTCGTCCATGCCGATCCCCGAGTCCTCGATGTCGAATCCGAGCTTGCCGTGACCGCCAGGGCTCGTCGGCGGTGCGTAGCCGACGCGCACGAGGATGCGGCCACGTTCCGTGAACTTGATCGCGTTGCCGACGAGGTTGAAGAGGACTTGCTCGACGCGCAACGGATCCGTGAGCACCTGCTCGGGGGCGGGCCCCGACCACTCGACGACGAACTCGAGGCCTCTGTCCTCCGCGCGTGGAGCCATCGCCTCGCGTAAGTCCGAGACGATGCGGCGGGGCGAGCACATCACCGGTTCGAGACCGAGCCGACCGGCCTCGATCTTCGACAGGTCGAGGATGTCGCAGACGAGTTGCGACAGGTGCTCCCCGTTCCGACGAATCGTCGCGATCGCGTCCGCGCGTTCGGAAGGCGATAGATCCTCCTCGAGCAGTCGTTCCGAGAAGCCCAGGATCGACGTCATCGGCGTGCGGATCTCGTGGCTCATGTTCGCCAGGAATGAACTCTTCGTTTGGCTCGCGGCCTCGGCGGCTTCGCGCGCGAGCCGCGCGTCACGCTCAGCGCGGCGCGCCTCAGCGACTGCGGTCTCCAGCGCACGATTCGTTCCGGAGAGGCTCAGAGTGCGCTCCTCCACACGCTGTTCCAGCGTCCGATTGAGGGCACCTAACTCGCTCGATCGCCGCTCTTGTTCGAACATGCTCCGCACGAGCCTCGCGAGGAGTATCGCGGTGATCAGAAACAGAAAGATGCGGTACGACTCCGCTTCGTCGAGTCGCTCACCGAACGAAGCCTCGTAGGCGGACTGCAGCGCTTCCGAGCCGTGCTCGAGCTCCAACGCACTGAGACCCTTGGACGCTGACTCGAATTCACCTTGGAGCGTCGCGTCCCGCCCGGGGAGCCCGAACTCGGTGCCGGTGGCGGCGTGCGCCGACTGCAG
>JAYTBY010000094.1:0-4737 GCA_043736755.1 Planctomycetota bacterium
GAAGTCCGCCAGCGCGCGGTCCCCCGACACGACGATCTTCCCGCACGCATCGCGGCCTTCGACCAACGCGAGCGAAGCCCGGCGCACGGCGCGCCATTCCGCGGAGCTGCGCGGCGCGCGCTCGTCCGTGCCGGCGTCCAAAACCTCTTCGGGTGCGTCGAGATCCTGATCCGGTTTCAAGTCGAGGCTCACGTGATCGACCGCATCGACGACGCGCGCCAGGCTTTTGGGGTGCGCGCCGCCGGTCTCGAGGTGGATCCGCCTCTGGCCGACCATCGCGCGCAGTCCGAGCACGAAATCCGGCCACAAGAGCGGCTCACCGCCGGTCACGCTGATCGTGCGCGGCGAGCCCGGCTCGCATTCGGCGACCCAACACGCGGCTTGGAACGGCGTGGCCCATGCAGGTTCTCGCCGCGAGCCGTCGCGCGCCGAATCGATGCGCGCGTGCTGACCCTCGGCGAGCTTCCACGACCCCGGCGTATCGCACCAACGACAGCGCAACGGGCACCCGCGCAGCCGCAGGAACACCTGCGGCTCGCCGATGAAGGCGCCCTCGCCCTGGATCGAGGCGAAGACCTCGAGCACCGGGGCGGCGTTCGACGCCGCGCCCGCGCGCGTCACTTCTTCTTCGCCGCCGGAGCCGCCTTCGCAGCCGGGGCCGGAGCAGCGCCCTTCGCTGCCGGAGCCGCAGCCTTGCCCGGCGCGGCCTTACCCGCCGCGAGCGTGCCACCCGCAGCCGGGGCCGCTGCTTCCTTGACCTTCTTCGTACCCGCGATCTTGAAGCGCGTGCGGACCTTCGGGATGCCGTGAACGACGCCGGTCTCGTCGCTGAACTTGCCGGCCTTCTTCAGGATGGCGAGGCGCTCGACGCGCGTGAACACGCTGCGCTCGCCGGCCAAGTTGTTGCCGACGCGCAGGGAGGAATGGATGGACATGGTTGCGGTCTCTTTCTCTAGCGTTTCTCGCGCCTTTCAGCGCGCGAGGACGTCGTCGATCTCGTCGATGTACGCATCGGAGAACGGCATCGTCTTCGAGGACTCGGGGTATCGCAGCCGCCGCAAGTTGTCGCGCAGCGGAACGAGTTCTTCTTTGGTCGGCTTCGCGCTCGCGACGAGCACGATGCCCTTGCCTGACCCCAAAACAATGGGGCTGCCGGCCGGGTATCCGAACTTCAGCAACCAGCGGTAGGCCTCGGTCGCGAGCGCAACGCCTTGCGCGTCGTTCGGATACTGGGCCAAGCGCACGGTGTAGCGGTTCTTCGCGTCGTAGAGCGCCGCGTCATGCGGCAGGCGCGCCGGTACGTTCGCGGTGGGCGCCGGAATCGGAGCGACCGGCACGGTTTGCGTCGCGATCGCCGCGGCGCCAGCGTCGCCCGCTTGGACAGCGGCCGGCGACGTGCTGTCGCGACGCAACATCATCACCAGGACGAGGACGGCGACGGTGATGCCGAGCGCGAGGAGCAGCAGCCGTTCCTTCGGTGGAGCCGTCGGGCGAGCGGCCGGAGGATCGATGCGCGGCGGCGCCGGTGCGACGCCCGCGGACGGTAGGACGCGCGAGGACGGTAGGACGCGCGAGGACGGAGGTACGACCTGCGAGAACGGTGCGGCATCGCCGGAGGACGTCGACGAGCTCGCGAGCGTCGTCGCTGAACTCGTGAGGCCGGTCGACGCGTTCGGAGTTTGCTCAGCACGAGGAGCGCGCACGGGATCCACCGTCGGTCCCGCCGCAGCCGTCGCCGACCCGCGCGCGGATACCGCGGGGCTGACCGACGTCGAAGGCGTCGCGGGCGTTCCCGCGCGCCCCATGCTCCCCCCCGAAGTCGGGATGGACGGCGAACCGCCCGCGCCCGGCGCGGGATTTTCTTTCATGCGTCGGAACGCATCGAGGAGGTTGGGGCGCCGCAGGGGCATGGACAGACCTCGGGCCGGACGCCCGAGCGGGGCGAAGAAGGTACGCGCACTCACGGAAGGGGTCAACGAAGCCTGGGCCTCGGGACTTCTCCACGCCTGGCTCAGCGGCTAGACCGGCGCTGTGCGTCCCCTTTCCGCCCTCATCTTCTGCACCCTCGGTCTCGCGGGCGCGGGCTGCGCCGAGGACTCGAGCCCCGCTCCGGCGATCGCCCCGTCCCCCACAGGATCCACGGCGCCGCCGACGGTCGAGGCGGACGAGCGCGATCTCGTCGACGAGGCCGCCGCGCGCGGGCTCGACTACGTGAATCGTTCGGGCACCGCGCAAAAGCGCGTGATCCTCGAAGCGAACGGTGCCGGCGTGGCCGTCCTCGATCTCGGGAACGACGGCGACTTGGACCTCGTGTTCGCGCAAGGTGCCGCCACGCTCGGCTTCACGGACTTGCCCACGCCGGAGGTCTTCGAGAACGACGGCACGGGACGCTTCCGACGCCGCGCGCTGGGCTCGAACACCTCCGCGATGTGGAGCACCGGCCTCGCCGCGGGCGACGTCGATGGTGACGGCGACGACGACCTCGTCGTGGGCGGAATGATGGGCCTGTGCGTGTACATCCAGGGCACGGACGGCGCGCTCGAGCTCGGGAGCGGCGCCATCCCGGCCGAGGTGTTCACGCTTCCGCGCGAGAAAGGCCCGGCGCTGTCGTGGTTCACGAGCCTCGCGCTCTTCGACGCGGATCGCGATGGCGTGCTCGATCTCTACGCGGGTCGGTACTTGGACCTCGATATCGGAGCGCAGCCGCGCACGGCACTCGGTGAAGGTCCGCTGGCGATCCCCTGCCAGTGGAAAGGGCACACGGTGTTCTGCGGTCCAGCAGGATTGACGCCGCAACCCGATGTTTTCCTGCGCGGACGCGGAGATGGCACGTTCGAGGACGCGAGCGCCACAGCGTTGCCCGGCCACATCGCGGGCTTCACGCTGGGCGTGCACGCATTCGACGCCGACGGCGATCTCGACACGGATCTCTTCGTCGCGAACGACACGTCGCCGAACTTGTTGCTGATCAACGACGGACGCGGCGTGTTCACCGACGTCGCGCGCGCCGCTGGGGTCGCGCTGTCGTCGGAGGGCCGCATGCAAGCCGGCATGGGCGTCGCGTCGGGAGATGTCGATCGCGATGGCAAGCTCGACTTCGCGGTGACGAACTTCTCCGACGAGCCGACGGAGCTTTTCTTCGGCGCGCAGCAGGGTTTTCGGCGCATGACGAATGCGTTCGGACTGCTGCGCGAGACGCGCAGCAAGCTGTCGTGGGGCGTGCACCTCGCGGACTTCGACGGCGATGGTTGGCTCGACATGCTGACGGCGAACGGGCACGTCTATCCGCAGGCGGACGAGCCGATGACGGGCACGAGTTACGGACAACCGGCGACGCTGTGGCGACTCGGGCCCGAACGCCGTGCCGTGCGCGTCGAGCCGCGCTCGGAGCGCTCGATCCTCCACGCGCCGATCGGAGCACGCGGCAGCGCGATCGGCGACTTCGACATGGACGGTGCGGTCGACGTCGTGCTGGCGCGCATCGATGCACCCGCGGCGCTCGGCATGAATCGCACGAACTCGGCGAATGCGCGGCTCGCGGTGCGTCTGCTCGGTCCGACGGTCGCGTCGCCGAACGCGCCGCGCACGCCGCGCGACGGGCACGGCGCGAAAGCGATCGTCGTGATCGGCGTCGGCGCGGCCGAGCACGCGCTCTTCGCGGAATCGCACACTTCGGCCGGATTCCAGTCGTCTTCGACACCATGGCTCCACTTCGGACTCGGCGGCGCTCGTCGCTACGAGAAGCTGATCGTGCGTTGGCCTTCGGGCCGCGTCGACACGTTCGAGGGCGGTGACGCGAACGCGCGCATCGTCGTGCGCGAAGGCGAAGGCGTGATGCTGCGGGAGCCGTTCCGATGATCGCGGAGATGCTCCTCGTCTTGGCCGCGTGCGTCGGAGCGCGGCAATCCTCGGACTCGCCCGTCCCCGCGGCTGCGACGAGCGCGCCACGAGATGCGGCCGCGACCGCGAGGCTGCGCGACTCCTGGCGAGAGGCCATCGAACTCGACGTGCCGTCCGAGATCCTCGCCAACGGGACGTGGATCGAGAGCTCGAGTGACGCGGATCCCGAACTCGTCGCGCTGTTCGCGCGCGCTCTCGCGTCGGCCGGACTCGCCGACCGGGCGCAGGCACTGCTCGGGAAGAACAGCGCGTCACCGATCGCGCTCGCACGCGCTCGGCTCGCGCTGGATCGCGACGAGCTCGAGGCCGCGGTCCGCGAACTCGCTCCGCCAACGGGCTCGACCGAAACCGTGCGTTTACCGGCCGAACCGGAGGCCTTTCTGCTGCTCGGCCGCGCGCACGCACGGGCTGGTGAACTCGCGCACGCGGAACCCCTGCTCGCCGAATTCGTGAAGCGCGCACCATGGCACGTCGAGGCACCGCAGGCTTGGTTCGTGCTCGTGGACGCCGCGCGCGCGCGCGGCGATTCGAACGCCGTGGCGAGCCGCGAGCTGTCACGCGCGAGGAGCGCCGACTGGCACGCGTTCTATCGCGCGCGCCGCATCCAAGTCCGCGCGAACCCGAGTGAACCGCTGCCGCGACTCGGCCTCGCGCAATTGTGGCTAGCAGCCAACGAACTCGACCTCGCGCGCGCCGCCGTCGAATCCGCGATCGCGCTGGACGCCCGCTTCTGCCGCGGACTGGAACTCGGGGCGGAGATCGAACGACGCGCCGGGCGCGCGAACGACGCGCGCGCTCGCGCCGACGCCGCGCTCGCCTGCGATCCGAAGCTCGTCG
>JAYTBY010000095.1:0-4737 GCA_043736755.1 Planctomycetota bacterium
GAACCTCGGTGCAGCCACAAGTGGCGTCACGCTGCGCTACCAAGCGTGGTATCGGAACGGCATCCCATTCTGCACGTCGAGCGCCTTCAACCTGTCGAACGGTCTCGCGATCGCCTGGTGACGCTTGACGCGCGGTGCGCATCCTCGATTCACCGCCGAGGCGCGCACCAAGCACGGGAATGAGCAGCGCGATCACAATGTGGCGTTCGCGCGTTGGAGGAGCGCTCCGTTCCTCGCGCTGCTCCTCGATGTCGACGGCCAGCATGAGTTTGGCGGGGGTCTCTACAAGCGCGTGTTCCGCGAGTACGCCGTGATGACGAAGTCCGAGTTGCCCGACAACGATCTCGCGCGGCGCGCACGAGTGGCTCGTACGCGTGTCGCGCGCCGCGGGCAAAGACCTCGGGCCGCTGTCCACGTCGTGGGGACTCGAGACCAGCAAGGAGGCGTGGCGGAGCCTCGCGAGCCTCGATGTGTGGTTACCAAACGGGCGCAGGGGCTAGGAGCGGGGCCACCCATGTACCCGGGTCGGACCCACCCCCCTCCGCAGTCCCGGACTTGACGCCCCCCCCCCTCGCGTACCGTTTTCCACGATGGGGTCACGCTGGGCAGTTACCGTCTTCCATCCTGACTTGCCCGGAATCGAATGGAGGTTTCACCACGATGCTCGCAACTCTACTCGCGCTCTTCCTCAGTGTGCCGGCTCCCGCGCCTTCGGCGATCCCACAGAGCCCCGTCTGCTTCGCCTGCTCCGTGCCCGGCTGCCCCAACTCGACGTTTTGGGTGTGTCACGAGACTCCAGGAGAAACGAAGGTTTACGCCCAAAGCGGTGCAACAAGCACCATTTCGACCCAATCAAACGACAAGACCTTTGCGGTCGGCGTCATTGGTGCCAATGTACACCCTGCCTCACCCAAGACTTGGGGCACAGCCACTTCCTGCGACGACATTCACGGCAGCTGCTAGACAACGGAGATGATCATGCAATATTCACGAGGTTTTGCCGTTGCCATTGGCCTTCTCGCGTTCACCAGCTTCGCTGTCGGTACGGCTCTGCAAGTCCAGCAATCCGCGCCCTTGGCCACCCCCCAAGCTCTCGGACAGGGCGGAGGTCCAGCCTGGCACGACACGCAGGACATCGGCAACGGCGTTGAGCTCGAGACGGTCGTCAAGTTCTGTGAGAACGTCACCATTCCAGCTACGGGAGAGACCGTGCGGCCGATCTCGCTGCACATCAACCTTCTATACGGTGTCGGGGTAATGCAGCAGATCGACTACCTAAAACTTCATCCCATCGCCGACGCGGCCACCCTCTCGTTCAGCATGTTCGGCCTCGACCGAAACATTGTTATTCCTCAGCGTCCGCCTCTGGGCGCGCTCAACTATCTCCTGACTCTGACGCCCAAGAACGGCTACACATGGGGAACGATTCGAGGAGCCATTGACTTGAACATCGTTGCGATACCGCAATAGTGCCAAGTGGACAACTGTGGAGTTGGGCAGTCTCGATGGCCCAGCCTCCCACGCGTGGACTGATACTTTGATTTGTTGGGTCCATGCCGGGAAGCCGCTCGCCAAGGAGCGGGCGGCTTACTGCATCAACCGGCTCAGTCACTCTTCGCAGCTGAGATCGAATCCGGTGTGCGCACTCACTCGCGTAGGATGCATTCGGCCACATAACTATTCAGCCGCTGGGTGAGCGGGCCAAGAACACATTGCAGCAGGAGGGACCCGCAGTTCAGTTCGAAACCAAGTGCGTTAGCTTCGCGGTCGTCCGCCAGTTCCGCGCAGTGCTGATCGTGCCGAGACGTGAGTCGAACCACGCGTTCGTGAGCTTTGTGCGAGCGAAACCGTCGGGGCACGCGAGGTAGATCTCGCGGCCACGCACGGCGAAGATGTCGCCGGGTGATCGTTCAGGGTCGAGCGCGGCGGTCTGCTTCGCGGTCGGCGCCTGCGCGAGGAACATGACGGCGAGCGCCGGTTCATCGTGATCAGTGAGCAGCGGATTCCCAGCGACCACCGCGCGCATTTCCGCGGCCGACCGAGTCTGGATCGACGCCACGAATCCGAACTCACGCTCGATCGCGGCCTCCACGAGCATGGGCACCTTTCGCGCGCCCGTCGCGCTCGCCGCGAACACGACGTTGCCGCTCTGGATATAGGTGCGCACGTGTGCGCAGCCCGCCTCGACGAACAGGCGCGTGAGGTCACCCATCGGGAGCACGTTCTTGCCACCGACGTTGATCCCGCGCAGCAGCGCCACGTACATGTTCGACGCGCTCATCGCACGGCTGTCACTTGCTCGCGGGCGGCGGTTGACTCGCCCACGCGCGCCACACCTCGTCGAACGACAGCGGTGTCCATCCGAACACGTCCTTGAGCAGCTTGCGCTGCAACCCCGGCAGATCCTTGCCGCTGGGCGAGCCCTGCTCGTCGAGTTGCCCCTTCACGCCGCCGAGCAGTTTCGCGAACCCTTCTGGGTTCGTCTCGAGCAGGAACTTCACCATCGACCACACCGTGAAGAGACCGTCGCGATCGAGTTGACCGACTTCCTTCTCGTAGAGCAGTTGCGCCATCGTCTTCGATCGCCCCCGCGCGAGCATCTTGCGCGTCGCATCGGACCAATCATCGGGATACGTCGCGTCACGGAAGCTGCCTTCTTCGCCTTCGTTCGTCGTCGAGCGCGGATCGATCTCTTTCTCGAGGACGAGCGCGAGTCCTTCGTCGAGCCACATCGGCGGGTCGTACGAGAAGTGCTTGTACGCAGAGAAGAACAGGTGGCTCAAGTTGTGCGCGATGTGCGGGAACAACCACTGATCTTGTTTCAGATCCGGGTCCTCGCACGGCAACGACGCGTGCATCTTGTGCAGTCCGGGGAAGTGCCAACGCAGAGCGTTCGTGACCTGCGCGCCGCTGAATTCCTTCGTGAAGAGGTAGTGCGTCGTCCGATTTGCGTGCAGCGTGACCTCGAACTTGTCTTTCTCACCGAGGAAGCGTCCGGCGCCCATGAACGGACCTTCGAACTTGCGTTCGGCGGGGAAATCGGCGTCCGTCACGCGCAGGATCGATTGGAAGCGCGCGTACAGATCCTCGCCCCGCATCGCGAGCAAGTGAAGGCGCAGCCACGGGTCGAGTTTCTTCACTTCCTTGGGGACGGACGGCAGCGCCTCGCGCAACCGCGCGAGTTCGGCGTCGACGCGCTCGCGCTGATCGAGGTCGACCTTCTGCTCACCGAGCGACGAGGCCCAGCGAATGTGCGCAGTCTCGAGGTAGATCCACTGCGACGCGGGCAAGGCCGCCGTGAACTCGACGCTGGTCGCCGTGCCGATCGGCATCGGCCCGTGGGCGACGACACCGGCCGCGGCCATCAGCGCGGGATCGTTCTTGCACCACGGACACGTCGCCGCGGGCTTCGATTTCTGTGCGCTGGCGAGGAGTGCGAGTCCGGTCACCGCGAGGACTGCGAACGACATGCCCCGAGGATAGCGCCCGTGTGCTCCCCCTGGCGCGGATGCGAATCGGATCGCACGCTCTCCCCCCAAGTGCGCGACGAGATCCAGGAACACAACGGCTCCATCGAGGACCGCCACTGGTGGTTCGCCGCGCGAAGGCGAATCCTAACCGCGCTCGTCGACGAGATCGCGGGCGGTCGGCGCCTCCGCATCGTGGACATCGGCTGCAGCACCGGCGGGAACGCCGGTTCGCTGGCCGCTGCGCACGACGTCCTCGGTTTCGACGCATCCGAGGCCGCGATTCGGATCGCTCGGGCGAAGTTCCCGAAGGCCAGGTTCGAGGTCGCGACGGATCTCGCGGCCATTCGGGCGGCAGCGCGAACAGCGGATCTCATCCTGCTCATGGACGTCATCGAGCACGTCGAGGACGACTTCGACCTCGTGAGTTCCATCGCGGCGGAATTGCGTCCCAACGCGCACATCCTCATCACCGTGCCGGCACATCCCGAACTGTGGAGCGCGCACGACGTCGCGAGCCAGCATTGGCGTCGCTACACGGAGCCGCGGCTCGTCCGAGTGTGGCGCGACTTGCCGCTCGACGCGCGACTCGTGACGCCGTGCAACGCCCTGCTCGCCCCGCTCGTGCGCGTGGCACGACGACTGCGCAGGCGCCGTGAACCCGTGCACGGCACCGGAGCCGACCTCGCGGTCCCGAGCGCGCCCATCAACGCACTTCTGCGCTGGACGTTCGAGCGCGAGTCCGGTGCGCTGGTGAACGCGCTGCGCGCCGGATCGCCAGCGCCGTATCGCGACGGGATCAGTCTCCTCGCCATCCTGCGGCGACGCGCCGGATCGTGCGCCGTCCTCGCGAAGCCCGCCGACGTTCCGATCGACGAACACCGGCCCGTCGCCGCGCATTGATCCATGTCGCCCCACCCGAACCCGACCCCGAATCGCATGCCGACCTCTCAGAAGGTCGTGCTCGTGCTGCTCGGTCTCACACTCGTGGTGTCCGTTTCGGCACGCACGCTCCTCGGTGCTCCAGCGCAGACGGGATCGAGTTCGATGCCGGCGGGAGCGCGCAGCTTCGCGGCGGAAATGAGCGCGAAGCAGCCCGAAACAGTCGAGTGGTGGCAGTCGATCCTCCCGGTCGTGACCGAAGCGAGTCTCTTCGGCTTGATCGGGTTCGCGCTCGGGTACACGACGCGCAAGGTCTTCAAGCTGGCGCTGATCGGCGTCGCGCTCGCGTTCGTGGTCGTTCAAGTGCTCGTGGCGCGCGGAACGATCG
>JAYTBY010000096.1:0-4735 GCA_043736755.1 Planctomycetota bacterium
TGCCGGTCACCGAAGTGCTCTACAGCGGCGGTTCGTTCCTCGGCCAAGACCTCTATTACCCGTCGGGTATCACGACGATGGGCGAGCTGCCGCTCGTCATCATCAGCCACGGGAACGGCCACAACTACCAGTGGTACGACCACATCGGCATGCACCTCGCGTCCTACGGCTACGTGGTGATGAGTCACCAGAACAACACGAGCCCGGGCGTCAGTTCCGCCGCGACGACGACGCTCACGAACACCGAGTACCTGTTGGCGAACCTCGCGACCATCGCGGGCGGTGCGTTGGCGGGTCACATCGATCGCCACCGCATCGCGTGGTTCGGGCACAGCCGCGGTGGCGAGGGCGTGACGATCGCGTACGACCGCATCGTCGACGGTGTGTACACGCCCGTGAACTTTGTGCGGGCCGACATCGTGTTGATCTCGAGCATCGCGCCCACGGATTTCTTAGGTGTGGCCTCCTCGAATCCGCACGGCGCGCCCTACCACTTGTGGACCGGCGGCGCGGACTCCGATGTCAACGGCTGCGCGGACTGCAGCCTCTGCCAGACGTTCCACCTCCATGAGCGCGCGACGGGACCGCGCTCGTCGATCTCGGTGCATGGCGCAGGACACGGTGCCTTCCACAACTCGAGTTCGAGCGGCCTGTTCGCCACCGGCCCGTGTTTGCTTACTCGCGCTGACGTCAACCTCTTGGTGAAGGCACACGTCTTGCCGCTCGTCGAGTGGTACGTGAAGGGGAATCCCGCGGGAGTCGAGTGCTTGTGGCGGCAGTGGGAGAACTTCAGCAGTCCTGGGGTGCCGACGAGTTCGTGCGTCGTGGTCGATTTGATGCATCGCGAGCAGGCCTCGGACCGGCTCGTCATCGACGACTTCCAGACGAACTTCGACCTCGCGCTGTCGAGTTCGGGCGGAGCGGTGAGTTCCGACGTCACGAACATGGCCAGCGGGATCCTCGATGACCAGAACACCGCCTTCACGACCTCGGGCTCGGAAGCGATGAACGGGATGACGTTCTCGAACAGCACGAGCGACGCCACGCGCGGACTCGTGTTCGACTGGACCGCGGCGGACCGCTCGATCTCGTTCGATCTCGTTCCAGCCTTGAGCGACGTGCGCGCCTACACCCACGTTTCGCTGCGGGCCTGCCAGGCGACGCGTCACGCGTTGACGATCGCCCAACTCGGCGACGTCGACTTCACGGTCCGCCTCAGGGACGCCTTCGGCGCCTCGGCCGAGATCCCGATCTCGGTCTACGGCGGCGGCGTCGAGGAACCCTACCAGCGAACCCAGTGCGGGACGGGTGCGGGATGGGCGAACGAGTGGGAGACCGTGCGCGTTCCGCTCGGTGATTTCGCGCGCGTCGTGCCGTCGCTGGATCTCTCGAGCCTCGTCGCGGTCGACCTGCTCTTCGGTCCGAGCCACGGCTCGGCGCAAGGGCGACTGGGACTCGACGACCTCGAATTCGTGCGGAACTGAGGGCACAACATGAAAACGATCTCGATCTTCGTCTCACTCATCGCCCTCGTCGCGGTGGTCACCGTGGGCTCGATGGCGCTCACCGCGTCGGAGCCGCGCTCGATGTCGGAAGCGGAACGCGTGCTGTCACCGGTGCGCGGACTCGTCCTCGCGCGACCATTCACGCTGCAGCGTCCGGCGTTGCATGTGTGGCGCGCGGAGGCCACGGCGTATGACGCGGGATTCCTGGTTGTTCTCGAGGTCGATCCGAGCTTCGTCGTGCCGCGCCAGACCGAGGAGCCGGTGCTGCAGGCGGGCCTCGAGACGGTCGAGCGTGTGAATCACGGCGAACAGTCGGGGCGGGTCGTTGGGATCGTGCCGTGTGCGCGTGATGCAGCGGGGCGCCCGTCGCTGGACCTCGCGGCGACGACGTTCTTCTTTGGTCCCGAGGAACTGCCGGAGCGCGTGACGTTGGAGGACGCGCGTCGCGCGCTTCAGCGGGCCGTTGCGAGCGGGGCGCGGCCGTTCACGGCGGAGAACATCGAGGCTGCACTCGCACGCGGTGGGGCGTTGCTCGAACTCGGTTCGCGAGATGAACTCGATCCGATTGCAGGCGTGCTCGTGCTCGAGCATTCGCCGGAAGAGCGGGATCTCGGGACGGGGTTGATGGCGCCGCGGTGATCGGAACGGGGGATTCGGATCGGCCGGGGGTTGGCTTCGCATCCGACAGGGGGGGCGCTGGGTCCGAGTGTCGCATGTGGCTTGGAGCGGCATGGCGAACAGCGGACGGCGGACGTGATTCACTCGCTCACGGCTCGCGCCGTGGCAGCGGAGTTGGATCTCGGTTGCAGTACTCGAGGGTCGCGCCGCGCTAGCGCGTCGCGCGGAGGACCCACGAATCAAACCGATCCTGCCCCGCTCCCTCATGCCCGGCCGAGTGCCTTGCCGCGCGGCGATTCCACGCGAGCAGCGCCGGGCCGAGCAGCCCCTTCAGTCGCGTTGCATCGAGGTGGTTCCACTGCGGGATTGGATCGCTGAGCTGATAGCCGCTCCAAGCTTCGAAGCGGAATCCGCGGCGTTCGAGTTCCGAGCGTGCTTCTTCACGGCGCATGCCGTTCATCTCGCGGATCGGGAGTAGCGGCTTTTCCCGCCGTCGCCGGAGCATGCCCTTCGAGCCCGGATGAATGTCGCCGATCACCAGCGTTCCTCCCGGCGCCACGCCGCGCGCCAGCCCGTCGAACCACCGCGCGCGGTCCGCCGCGAAGCTGACGACGCCGGACGAAATCACGAGGTCGAACGGCGGCTCGCCCGCGGCCGGGAACGGCGGATCTTCGCCGAATCCTGTGCGTCCGACGCAACGCGTGACTCCCGCGGCGCGCGCGTTGGATTCCGCGATGCGGACCAACTCGGGACTCGGGTCGAAGACGGCGAGTTGCGGGCTACCGCCACGTGATTGCGACGCGAGTGCCGCTTCGATGCCGACCCAGCCTGCTCCCGACCCGAAGTCGAGGATGCGGTGCGCGGTGTGTGCGCCAGCGAAGTCCGCGACGAAGCGGCGCATCCAACGGAAGTGTCCGTAGCCCGGGCGGCCGGGCGCGCCGTTCCATCCGGCCGCGTTCTTGTCGAACTTCAGCACCGTGGCGTCGGGCGCGAGCACGTGGGCGGGTCGTCGTGCGGCGATGACGAGTCCCGCGGCCTCGACTCCCGCGGACAAAGTGCGCGCTCCATCCACGGAACGGCGCGTCACGCGATCCGCGGTGCCGCGATAGATCGCGGACACGTGCCAATCGGGCCACAAACCGTCGCGTAAACGCGCGATCTCGGCATCGTTGCGCTCCGAGCTGCTGTGCACGAGAAGCCAACCGTCGGGCGCAGCTATGCTCGCCGCTGCGCGGATCGAGCGCACGTCGGCTTCGACACCCGGCTCGAGCGCGACGAGCACGCTCCCCAAGCGTTCGCCGGGTGCATGTACGGAAGCCGGCGCGATTCCGAGATCCGCGAGGATCGCCGCGATGCGCGCGGGATCGAGTGTCGTGCGCGAACCAGTCATCGCTTCGTGCTCCGCCCCGTGCCGCGCGCGCGTTTCGCATCCAACCGACCGCGCTTCACTTCGTAACGCTCGCGACGGCGCGCGTCTTCGACGATGCGCGCTTCGGGAGCTTCACGATCCGGACGCATCGCGAGCGAGATCGAATAGGCGACTTCGTCGCCGGCGCAGAAGACGGAGTGCATGCAGGTCTTGTGATAGCCGTGGTTCGGGAGGAGGATCGCGTCGCCGGCGCGGAGCACCACCGCGTGGCCCGCGTTCGCGAGAGTCGCGGTGAATTCCGGCGCGCGCTCGACGAGCGGACCGAGGGCGCCGCAGCCCGGACGCGCAAGTTCGACGTGCATGCGAGCGTCATCGGCGAGGAGCGCACGGAAGCGCTCGAATCCGCCCGTGATCGGCGCGGATCGACCTTCGAAGAGCTGCGCGCGCACCCAGGGCGAATCGCCGGCCGCGAGAGCCGCAGTGAACTCGCGCACGCGCGCCGCGAGATCGTCGGTGGACAGTGCGAGCCAGACGGTTTCGCCGAAGAGCTGCACGTAACACACGCCGAATTGTCGGAACGCGCCGCCGTCGACGGCGTCCTCGGCGAAGGCGTCGTGGTGGAACAACGCGCCGCCGCTCGGCGCGTTCCAGTAGGCGAGACCTTGCGTGAAGAGCACGGCTTCGCCCGCGAGGCGCTCGACGATCTGGACGAGCGCCGGATTCGCCGTTGCGACCGCGGATTCCGGCAGCGCGCGCGAGCAGAGTTCGGCGACGAGTCGGTGGCGCGTGAGGTCGCGGTCGCCGTCGTCGTCGCCCTCCTTGCCGTGCCCGAAGCGCAGGCGCAGCGAGCGATCGGCTTCGTGGGTCGAGAGCCAGGCCGACTTGCACCACAGGTCGCGCACGGGAAGTCCGGCTCCCGGCGGCGGCGTCGCGGTGAACGCGACGCGATCGATGTCGCGTTCGGGATCCGAGAGCTTGGAACGCTCGATGCGGGTCACGAAATCGGGCGCGAGTGACGCGAATCGCTCGGCGAACCACTTGTGCAGGCCACCCTTTTCGGTCAGACGCTCGTGCGTGCTCGCAGCCTCGTCGATCAGGTCGGCGAACTCGCCCAAGAGGTCGCCGGCGATTCCGGGCAGGACGATCGGTCGCGCCGCGTGCCAGCGTTCCGCGAGCAACCGATCGAACGCGCGCGTCCCGGGTCGCGGCCAGCGCGCGCGCTTTTGCGTGAGCGCGGGATCGA
>JAYTBY010000097.1:0-4735 GCA_043736755.1 Planctomycetota bacterium
GGGCTGAGGGGGACTTTGGCCATGGCGGCGGGAACGCCGGAGTTTGGCCATTTCCAAAGGCCGATTCCACAGCGTGAATAGCGGGTTCGACGCACCAAGAGGCTCTCCGGCCCGGATCGACGAACCTGCTACGATCCTCCCCATGGCACGACGACCCACGAAGAAGTCAGCACCGCGCGAGTTCGACGTCCTCATCGAGCGCGACGCCGACGGGTGGCTGGTGGGTACGGTCCCGGCCCTCCGCGGCTGTCACACCCAGGCCAAGTCACTCGACGAACTCATGATCCGGATCCATGAAGCGATCCAACTTTGCGTCGAGGTCGAGGGCGCGCCCGCTGTTCAGCTGGACTTCGTTGGCGTGCAACGGGTTCGCGTCGCCTGATGCCGAAAGCGCCCCGCCGACCGGCCGCGAAGTGCTCGGCGCCCTCCGGAAGCTCGGCTTCGTCGTCCTCCGCGTGAAGGGCAGTCACCACTTCGCGCGTCACGCTGACGGCCGATCCACGGTCGTGCCCGTGCACAGCGGCGAGATCCTGGGACCGGGACTGCTGGCAAGCATCGCCCGGGACTGCGAGATCGAGGCCGAATCGCTGCGCCGTCCGAGGTGAGCGGGTCCTTTCCGGGTCCGCTGTCGGCTCCGATCAGACCCGCAAGTCGACCCGCCGGAAGAGCCCGTAGAGGACTGAGCGGAACGCGAGCCAGGACAGGGCCACGGCTCCCGCGAACAGCGTTACGGCGAGCGCGACGTGCACCAGCTTCAAGCTCTGCCACGCCGCGCCGAGCACGTAAGCGGCGCACAGGCTGACGGCGATGGCGAGGAGCGCCACGACGGCCTGCCAGAGCGAGTCGGGAAACCCGCCGTGCACCGCGCGCAGGTCGAGCAGGCGCAGGCGGATCCACGCGACCCACGGCGCGAGCACGGCCAGGATCAGCACGACGGCCACGACGTCGGGGACGCCGCTCGTCGTGACCGCGTGGCGGCTCGCGATGTCGGACTTCGAGTACGCGAGCGCACCGAGGACGAGGACCACCACGAGCAGCGTCCCGGTCATCAGGCCGGAACGCAGTGCGCACACCTTCCAGATCGCGTCGGCACGCTCGGCGCGGCTCCACGGCCTCACGAATTCCGCGCGCGGGATGGCCGGCACGGACGCGATCCAGGCGGTGGCCAGCACGACCCAGACGAGTCCGACGACCCAGAAGCGATCGCCGACGGTGAGCGCGTTCCGGGCGAGCGTGGCCCAGCGGACCTCAGGCGCGAAGGGCGGCTTGCCGTCCGGAGCGAGGCTGAGCAGGCACACGAGGAACGCGGCCGACAGCGCCCACCCGAGCGAGTGTGCGATCCAACCACCCATTCCTGCGCCGTGCAGATCGTGAAGAGTTCCGCGCGCCCAGGCGCGACCGCGCTCCATCGGCGCGTTCCAGGTCGGCGCGAAGAGCCTGCGACGATCAGGCACCCGGAACGACGTGTCGAGCACGCGCGGATCCAACGCGGGACCGCCGGACTCGACGGGCGCGAAGGACAGCAGCTGGCGGTGGTCGTTCTTGGAGAAGGCCGCGAACGTGAAGGCCGTTCCGACGAGCGAGGCGAGGAGTGCGCCGGGCCACGGATGATCGAAGAACCAGAAAAGCGCCTTGTCCGCGTACCACCCCGCCGCGATCACGGCGACGCACATGGAGAAGCCCGCGAGCGGGCGCCGGAAACGGCCGGGGTTCGCGATGAGCAACCCGGTTCCGGCCCCGACGAACCAGACGGACGCATACGCGCAGCCGATGTTGGCGGAGCGCGGATCGGCGCGTGTCGCCCAGGCGATCCAGAGGAGCGCCGACGCGCCCGCGAAGAAGGCCAGCGCCTCGAGAGCGAGTCTGCGCCGGAAACGGGGCAGCGTGGCCGTGATCGGACACGCCATCAGCTCGTGGGTCGTCCAGGCGAAGACGATCCCGAGCGCGATGCCCGTCCCGAAGGTCAGGGGCACGGAGTTCCGGCCGAATTCCCAAACGTCCAGCGGCCAACCCATATGCCGCGCCGCGAACTCCACGGCGGATGCGAGCAGACCGCTAGCCGTGGAGTACGCGATGAGGGCGAACAGGAACATCGGCAGACAGCCGATCGTCCGCAGTCGCCACCACAGGTGGAAGAGCACGGGCGCGCGCATCACGATCCGCGTCTCCCGATCCAGAGCGGGAACATGCGCTCGAGCTCGAGCGGTCGCGCTTCGACCTCGGCGCCGTGCCGAGCCGCGAAATCCTCGGCATTTTCAGCCGGATCTAGCACGAGAAGCACGGCTTGCGAACCTTCGATCCTCTGCGATGCGATCCACGGTTCGTCGAACTGCGCGGGCAACGAACGACCGCGCGCGGTCAACCGCCACTGCGCGTGACGGTCCTGGATCTCGTCCAGTGCGGCGTCCTGCACGACCTGTCCGTGCTCGAGGCACACGATCCAGTCCGCGATGCGCTCGACGTCGCGCAGCGCGTGCGACGAGATCACGATCGTGGGCGAGTCCTCGGCCACGATCTCGAGCACGCTCGCGAGCAGCGTCTCGCGCGCGATCGGATCCAGCGCGGCCGCGGGCTCGTCGAGCAGCAGGAGGTCGGGGTGGTGGCACACCGACGTCACGATCGCGAGCTTCTGCACGTTGCCCGGCGACATCGCGCCGATGCGCTGCCTGAGGTCGAGGTCGAGCGCGTCGGCGAGCTTCGCCTGCCGCCGTTCG
Organism: Planctomycetota bacterium; assembly: GCA_043736755.1. GTDB lineage: Bacteria > Planctomycetota > UBA1135 > UBA1135 > JAEUHZ01. The sequence goes on from JAYTBY010000097.1 coordinate 2,715, forward strand.
TCCCACTGCTTCTGGAACGAGCGCACGAAGCTCAAGTGCGCCGAGCCGGTCATCCACGACAGGAACCGGCTCTGCTGGTGGACGGCGCCGATGCGCTCGAGTTCCGCCGCGCCGAGGTCGGGCGTACGCTTGCCGAACACGTGCGCGATGCCGCGCGTCGGCAGGTCGAGGCCCAGGATCGCGCGGAGAAGCGTCGACTTGCCCGAGCCGTTGCGGCCGACGAGTCCGACGACGCGACCGGGTGCGATGCGCAACGTCACGCCGGCGAGCGCGAGGGCTGTTTCGAAGCGCTTTTCCAGGCGTTCCACGGCGATCACGGGCTCGGAATCACTTGCGGCCATCGGTCCCTCCACGCTGGACGAGCAACTTGCGGAACACCTCGAGCGACTCCTCGACGCTCAAACCCATCTGTCGCGCCGCCGACGCGCCCGACGCGAGGATCCGTGCGAGCTCCGCGCGGCGGCGCGTGCGCTGCTCCTCGCCGCTCGGCGCGCGCACGATCAGCGACAGGCCCGGGCGGCGCTCGACGACGCCCTCTTGCTCGAGCAGTGCGTAAGCGCGGCTGACGGTCATCGGGTTCAGGCCCAGATCCGCCGCGAGCTGGCGCGTCGAAGGCAGCTCGTCGCCCGGCTGCGCGAGGCCGCCGGCGACTTGGTAGCGCACCTGGTCGACGATCTGGCGGAAGACGGGCTTCCCGGAGTGGGGGTCGAGGACGATCAGCACGACGGCGCCGAGTGTATCAATACACCAATACACATGGCGCGAGATTCTCGATCTTCGGTCTCGATGGGACGAGCATGACCTCGGTCAGCCCGAGGGGAGGGGGCCTGGTCACGGAGACCGCCTCGCCTCGATCTCCCCCGAATCAAGTTCAGGGCGTGCGTCCCGGGCTCGGCCCGCCTGACTTCAGCGAAGGAGCTTCACGATCCCCGGATGCTCCGGCGCATACCGGTCCGCGCGGAACAGCGCGAGCGGCGGCGCCTTACCCGAGTGCTCGGTCGGCGTGACTTCGCCGCCGTGCGGGTTCAGGTAGTCCCATACGATCTCGCCCGCCGGCGTCACCTCGAAGATCCGCCCTGGCGCGCCCGACGCGACGATCGTGTTGCCCGACGCGAGCCGCCGTGCGCCCGAGATGAACGCGGAATAGAACGTGTCCGCCGATGCGTACGTCCAGGCCGGCTCCGCTGGGCCGAACGGGCGGCCCGGTTCGCCGAGGAATCCGCGCTCGCGATCGAAGGGCAGCACGAGCTCGTCCACCGACGAGCGATCGCCGCCCGGCCTGTCGCCGCCGTTGTTGAAGACGAGGATCCGCGCGCCGTCGCCCGCGATCCAGTTCGGATCGTGCTGGTAGAAGAGCTTCCGATCCGCCGCCGTGCCCGCGCCGTAGTTCTCCGGATCGCCCCAACGCCACAGAAGATCGCCGCCCTTCCCGTACCGGCCGCCGCGTGATGTCGCCGCCTCGGCCGTCGTCGTCGAGTGGTCGATGACGAAGATCTCGCACAGCTCGGGCGAACTGAGCACGAGCAGGTCGAGCTCGGCGTGGTGATCGACCGCGTTGGTGTGCATCCAGTCGCCGCTCTTGTCCCGGTCCTTGGGCTTCGGCGGCGGCGGCGTCTTCGAGTCGGGCTCGGGCGGCGCGTCTCCGCCGCCGCCGTAGCCGAGCGCGGCCATCTGTTTCGCGCGCTGCTCTTTCTTCTGGCGCTCCTCGTCGGTCTCCTGCGCCGGCGGAACGAACGCGGCGTTCACGTCGATGCGCCCCGGATGATCGGCGAGCTTGCCGTGATTCGGCTTCGCGGGATCGGCGTCCTGGACCAGGTGATCCCACGCGTGCCACTCCCACACGATCTCGGCGCCCTCAGGATGCGTCGGCCGCACTTCGTACACCGAGTCGGGCCACAACCCCGCCGCGCCGACGCCGTCGGGACTCCGTCCGCGCGCGATCGCTTCGTCCCGCGACTTGCGCTCCCAGGCGATGAACAGCACGTTGCCGTTCGGCAGCGGCTCGAGGTCGTGGTGCTGCC
>JAYTBY010000098.1:0-4731 GCA_043736755.1 Planctomycetota bacterium
CGAAGCTCCGGCTCGAGACGAGGTCGCGGTCCGGCGAATCCCGGTCGAGTTCCGCCGGGCTCGGGAACGGTCGGGATCGACGACGGAGAGCGCTCGCACCCCATTCCGTTTGGGCGCGACTGACGCGCTCGACGAGGGGGCGCGACGAAGGGGCTCGACGAAGGGGCGCGACGAAGGGGCGCGACGAAGCGGCTCGACGAAGCGGCTCGACGAAGGGGCTCGACGAGGGGGCTCGACGAGGGGGCGCGACGAGGGGGCGCGACGAAGGGGGAGCTCCGAGTGGGAATGCCGAACCGACTCCGAGGGACGACTCTGCTGGCCAGCCGGTTCTGCGCGCGGAGCCTAAGTCGGATGGGGGAGCACGGGCCGAGATCGACCGCTACGAAAACGCCGCGCGCGGCCCCTTCGGGGGACCGCGCGCGGCGTGAGTCAGGACCTGGAAGTCGCGGCAGCTTCGCGGCGACTACTTCGCGCCCGGCGTCAAGTTCGCCGTCGGGATCGAGCCCGGGCCCATCGCGAACTCGACGTTCTTCATCTCGAGCTTCTTGCCGATGTTGACGACCGACATGACCTCTTCCCACGGCAGCGCGAAGTCGCCGTCGATGATCAGCGGGATGTCCGGCTCACCCTTGCGCTGCCAATCGTCGTACGCGCCTTGGATGAGGACCTCGAGCTCCTTCATGCCCTCGGGGCCGTCACTGACGACCTTGTGCCCGAACATGCGCTTCGGCTTCTTCTCGTTGGCGTCCCACAGCATCGCGATGCGGATCTCTTTGATCTCGCCCGGATCCGAGGCCGCGCCCGCGCCTTTGTTCTTCGGCAGCCACGATTGGAACTTCCCTTCGAGCTGTTTGAACTTGAAGGAGCACATGAAGAAAATGCACAGACAGAAGATGATGTCCACCATGGCCACCACGTTCAGGTTGACCGGGTTGTCTTCCGCTTCTCCGCCGCCAGCCATCGTCAGATCCTCGTTCGGTGTCGTTGTTCGGGAAGGTGCGCGCAGAGCGCCGCGAAGCGGCGCCATTCATTGTTGAGAGGCCGTAAGATCGATTTCTTCACGGCCGCTCGGTCCGAACACCATTGGGTCCGGACCTCGATCCTCAGACGCCGGGATTCGCTCCGGCCACTTCGACCTTGTAGAGGCCGACGCCGCCGGACACTTCGATCACGCGCTGGATGAACCCGTACGGCGCGCCTTGGTCAGCACGGATCAGGAGCTTGCGCGCTGACAAACGTTTCTGCGCGCCCGGATCGATCTCGGCCTCGAGGTTCTCGTCCGCATCGGCTTGGAGCCGCGTCTTCAGCGTGTCGGGCGTGAAGTCGAAACCGCGGACCGAGACGACCCACTTCTCGCCCTCGCGACCGGGACCCGCGGACGGCAGGAACGCCATGTCCGTGTCGTCCTTGCGGTGGATGTTCACCGTCGTGACGGGGTCCTTGTCGGTGCCCGGGTCCTCCTTGATCTTGGAGGCCTTCGGCAACATCAGGTCGACGGCCTCGCGCGCGGCCATGTCGGAGCCCAGCATGAAGAACAAGAGGAGCAGGAACATGATGTCGATCATCGGCACCAAGTTCGGGGAGATGTCCTCTTTCAGCGCCGGAAGTCTGTGCTTGCCCATGTCGTGTTCCTCGTGACGTCGTTCTGGGGCGAGGTCGCGCTGCGACTCGCGGGGACGACCCGCGAGCCTGCGCGCGACTCACGCTCTCAGTGCTTCGCGGTGCTTTCCTTGCCGACCATGCTCGAGAGCAGTTCGACCGCCTGCAGGTTCACGGAGAGGCTCATCGCCGTGACCTTGTTCTTGTAGAGGAAGAACGCGGTGAGGAAGACGATGCCGATGAACAGACCCATCGTCGTGTTCACGAGCGACTCGTACACGCCCGTCGCGAGGTCCTTCGGCGTCGGCGCCTTCAGGTTCTCGATGACCTGGAAGGACGCGATCATCCCCGTGACCGTGCCGAGGAGGCCCAGCAAAGGTCCGATGTTGCCGATCAACGACAGGTAGCTGACCTTCGTCGTGAGCTTGAACTGCTCTTCGATCGCGGCCTGCTCGAGCGCGTTGATCATCTCGCTGTAGCCGCCGTTGCGCATGCGCAGCGCCGAACCGACGAGGTTCGAGAGGTAGCCGCCTTCTTGGTCGCAGAGTTCGATGGCCTCGTCGTACTGGCCCTCTTCGATGAGCGCCTGGAGGTCCTGCGCCAAGGGCGTCGGCGCGATCTTCTCGCGACGCACGTTGACGAGGTGCTCGATGACGAACGCGGTGCCGATCATCGACGTCACGACCATCATCCAACCGACCGGGCCGGTGGCCTGGAAGAGCTGCCACCAAGTCTTCTTGGGCGCCGTGTGGAAGGGGTCTTCAGCCAGGGCGCTCGTCGCCAGCACGAAGCAGGCGAAAGCGACCACGAACAGGATCTTCTTGGGTTGCAGGGTCATGGCGACTGGGGGTCCTTCGGACGAGGGTGGGGGGGGCGGCGCGTCTCGAGAGCGTGCCGGTGGTCAGTGGGATTCGATGAGGCTCCCTCGGCGGTCCGGCTTCACCCTGGTGAGGGGTCTACCTACGTCGAGGTCACCGGTGTGCGTTTACTTGGCGAAGATCGAGTTCGGGAACTCGCGCTTGAGTTGTTCCATCCGCTGCGCGGCGAGTTGCTGGTAGCGACGTTTGCGGTCGGCGACGGTGTCCACCTCGCCGAGCGCGCGGAACGTCCGCGATGCGCCGGCGAGAGCGCGCTCGTACTCGTGCGTCGACTCGCCCGGGATCGGCGCGTACTGCACGACGCCGCGCAGGTACATGAAGACCGTGTCGACGAGTTGTTCGACGTCGCCCTTGCCGTTGTTCGCGGCGCGCGCCTTCTCTTCGGCGAGTTCGGCGAGGCCGTTCCACACGCCGGCCATGATCGAGTTCGGTCCGTCCTTCGCGACCAACTTGCGCAGAGCGGCCTCGGCCTCGCCCTTCTTGTTCTGCGCGGCGAGCGTGCGCGCGAGGCCGAGTTCGGCCTGCATCTGCACGGCCGGCGGCACATCCTTCGAATTCGCGGCGACGGTGTAGGCGCCACCGGCCTTGGCCCAGTCCTTCTGCTCTTCGAAGAGGCGACCCTTGAGCACGCCCGCGGCGGCCGAGAACGACGAGTCGCCCGCCGCGCCCTCGAGGTCGTTCAGCGCTTTGGCCGCGCCGGCGTAATCCTTCTTCGCCGCGAGGATCGTGGACATCGCCTCGCCCGTCTCCATCAGGTAGCGCGACTTCGGGAAGGCCGCGACGAGTTCCTTGAAGGCCGCGAGCGACTCGTCCGACTTGCCGGTGCGCTGCAGCGCGACCGCATGGAAGTAGAGGACGTTTTGACGGATCGGCGCGCGGCGCTTGGCGTCGCCCTTCAGTTCCTCGAGCGGCGGAATCGCTTCGGCGTAGCGGCTGGCGGCGAGCATGTCGGCGATCGCTTGCCACTCCGCATCGGCGTACGAGATGCCGTTCGGCGCGATCTCGGCCCAGGGGATCACTTTCGCGTCGCCCTTCACCGGGTCGAGCTCGACGCCGGCGAAGTCCTCGCCCTTCACCTTGCCGAGTTCGCTCGTCCCGTTCTTCAGATTGACGACGTCGCGGTTCGCGTCCTGCGCGGCGACGGCACTTCTCGCGAGGAACAGTCCGGACGCGACGACGGGCAGCGCGGACGCGCCCAGTGACAGAGCGAGTCCGGGCAGCGCGAGCGCGACCGTGGCCACGAGTCGCGCCGACAAGTTGGAACTCTGCACGATGGTGGCGGACATGCTGGGCGCGGACACGGCGGGAGCGGACATGCTGGGAGTGGACGCAGCGCGTCCAGCGGAGTGAGAGCGTTGGCTCATGCGGCAACCGAAGTTCGAGATCATCGTCACTTGCACTTGTCCTTGAGTTCTTCCTTGAGCTTCGCGAAGTCGTCGTCGAGCCCGAATTCCTTGCCGAAACCGCTCGTCGTGCGGTCCAGATCGTTCGCTGCGAAGCAGGCGTCGGCGTAGTTGCCGGCGCCGGCGAGGTTCGCGAGCTCGTAGTACTTCGCGTACCACCAGTCCGACGTGTTCGCCGTCAGGCCGCGCGCCATCGTCGACAGGATGACCTGCGCGCGACGGAAACGGTCGGCGTCCTGGTCCTTCAGCGCGACGAAGTGCTCGGCCACGCCGTACTCGAAGTAGGCGAAGAACAGTTCGGGCTTGCTCTGCAAGGCCTTCTTGTTCAGGGCTTTCTTCTTGTCGTCGTAGACCGGTTCGCGGTCGAAGAGCGCGCCCAGCACCGTGGCCGTTTCGGCGTAGTTCCCGAGGAATCCGTGCGCGCGCCCCAACGTGAGTTCCATCTTGTAGCCGGGCTGCACTTCGAGCGCCTTCGCGAGCAGATCGGAGGCCAGCATCCAGTTCGCGGTCTCCTTGTTCTTCGCCGGATCCCAACCGACGAAGCTCTGCTGGGACTCGGGCACTTCGTTCGCGATGAGACCCAGCGTGAAGAGGCGACCCGCGGTCGCTTCGACCGCGCGCACATCGATCGAACCTGCAGTGAGCAGCGCGCGTCCGGCGATCGCGTAGAAGTTGGCCGCCTTGCGACGGGCTTCGTCGGCTTCGCGCGGCTTCTTCTCCTTGTCGCGCAGCTCGTCCGAGCGCTTGTCGAGAGCACGCGCCAAGTCGCCTGCGGCTGGACCGATCGCCTTCGAATTCGGATCGCGCTTGATCAAGGCCTCGAGCAGCCCGATCGCATCCTCGAACTTGCC
>JAYTBY010000099.1:0-2150 GCA_043736755.1 Planctomycetota bacterium
CGCGAGGCTACGTCGAGCACGACGCAAACCTGCAAACGTCGGTGCGAGCGACCGTGGCGCTTTCGATGAGCGCGGGACATCGACACTCCACGCAACCTCGCGCCGCGACCGGAGTCCGACTCAACGTCAGCAGGATCGAGCGACGCAGGAAGTGGTGACCGCGGTAGGGCTCGAACCTACGACCTGATGATTAAGAGTCACCTGCTCTACCGACTGAGCTACGCGGCCACTTCAGGGGCGGAGAGGATGAAGAGGGTCCGGAAGGCTGTCAAGCAGAAGGTCGGCGCACCGCTCGAGAGTCGACAACGACCCGCGAATTCAGCGAGCGGGCGGCTCGAGGACGAGCACGAAGATGGTGAGCGCGGACGGGATCGAACCGTCGACCTACTGGTTAAAAGCCAGTTGCTCTACCGGCTGAGCTACGCGCCCGTTGCTCCAACGAGGGCCGAAAAGATAGCAAGCGAAAGAGAACTGCGCACCCCTCGACCCGTCCACACTCCTTCCCCGAACGGGCGGCCGAGCGAGGCCCTTTCCGATCCCGTGGAGGATTCACGGGATCCAGCGTCGCGGAGCGGCGCTACGGGGTTCTCTCGGGCGGTGAAGAGATCACAGGCGGCGTCCGGCGGAAGCGGCGCAGGTGATGCATCTGAGCGTGGAGGCTCGAGTTCTCCACACGTGCACAGCGCGGTCTGACGCCCGCACCCAAGGTGCTGAGCAGCTTCTGAAATGGGCGTGTTGCGGGCGGAATCAGAGAAGCAGGAGCTCAGACCTCCATGACCTCCGCGGTCTTCTTGTCCTGGTGCTGCGAGACCTTGTCCTCGGCCTCCTTGAGGAGCTTCTGGATGTCCTCGTGCAGCTTCTTGCCTTCGTCTTCGGTGACGTCGCCGTCCTTCAACAGCTGGTCGGCGTGCTTGTTCTGATCGCGGCGCACGTTGCGCAGCGCGATGCGTGCCTCTTCGCACAGCTCCTTCACGCGCGTCGCGTACTTCTTGCGCTGATCGCCCGAGAGGGGCGGCATCGTCAAGCGCAGCACCTTGCCGTCGTTCTGCGGTTGGATGCCGAGGTCGCTCTTCTGGATCGCCTTCATCAGCTCGAGGAGCGAGCCGGCGTCGAACGGCTTGATCATGATCTGCCGCGGTTCGGGCACCGAGATCTGCGCCATCTGCGCGATCGGCGTCATCGTCCCGTAGTACTCGACGCGAATGTTGTCCACGAGCGCCGCCGACGCGCGCGACGTGCGAATCGTCCGGAGTTGATCGGCCACGTGGTGGACCGCCTTCTCCATCTTGTCCTTCGTTTCCTTGACCAACTCTTGGCTGCTCATGCAGAACTCCGGATCCGGGTCCCGAGGTTCTCGCCGCGCACGACGCGTTCGAGGTTCCCCTCTTCGAATAAGTTGAAGACGACGACCGGCAGGCGATTCTCCATCGCCAGCGTGATCGCCGTACCGTCCATGACCTTCAGGCCGCGCGAGAGCACGTCCATGTAGGTGAGCTCTTCGAATCGGCGCGCGTCGCGCACCTTCTTCGGGTCGGCGTCGTACACGCCGTCGACTTTCGTCGCCTTGAGCAGCACGTCGCAGGAGAGCTCCGTGGCGCGCAACGCGGCCGCCGTGTCCGTCGTGAAGAAAGGATTGCCGGTCCCGGCGGCGAGGATCACGACGCGGCCTTTTTCGAGGTGGCTCTCGGCGCGGCGGCGCACGAACGGCTCGGCCACTTGTTGGATGCCGATCGCGGTCATCACGCGCGTCTCGAGGCCGACCTGCTCGAGCGCGTCAGACAGCGCCATCCCGTTGATCACGGTGCCGAGCATGCCCATGTAGTCGGCGTTCGCGCGATGGCCGCCGAGGCGACTGAACTCCGCGCCCCGGAGGATGTTCCCGCCGCCGACGACGATCGCGGTCTCGACGCCGAGCTGGCGCACGCGCGCGATCTGCGCGGCGATCCCGCGGATCGCTTCGGGATCGAGGCCGTGGCCGGACTCACGCTCGCCGAGGGCTTCGCCGGAGAGCTTGAGGAGGATGCGTTGGTACGGGCAGGCCATCGGGAGTTGAGTCAGGCTAGAGAACGCGATGGGCGGCGGGCAAGCGTTGTGACGGTCGGTGGGTCCGAGGCACGGAGCCAGGTACAACTCCGCCGTTTTGGATTCGA
>JAYTBY010000100.1:0-2138 GCA_043736755.1 Planctomycetota bacterium
GTCGAGCGTTGGTGACGGTCGGGATCGCCGAAGAGTCGGAGGTTCGTCACCTCCACGCCGCAGTCGTCGAAGACCACGGCGACGGGCTGATCCAGGACCTCGTCGCGCCAACTGATGCGGTTCTCGAGGATCGCGAGACGGTCGATCTCGATGCGCGGCAGCGTCGGAACCCTCGTGTTCCTCGCGGGCGCGGATGCTCTCGTCGCGATTGCCCTGGGCTGGACAGGTGCCGTCGCGGCGGCGAGCGTTTCAGACGGTGTTTTCCGCGTCGTGCGAGTCTCGACCGTGTGGAGTCCCAGCACGGCGAAGGAACGGTCCTTCCCGCGCGCCAAGGGCAGATCCATCCCGCGCACGAGCAGGTCGCGCACGTTTACGGTGGAGGTCGTGGGTTCGATCGTGCATCCGAGCACTTCCAGGGCGCGCACGCCGAACAGCTGCTCCCCGTCGACGAGTTCGAGTCTGGTCAGCCGTAGATCGCCCTCGACGCCGCCCGTTCGTGTCGCGCGTCCTTGACCCTCGAGCTTTGCGCTGAGCGAGCCGGCCGTGAGCGTGCTCTCCAGGCCCAGTTCTCTCAAGTAGGCGGCAACGGCATCGGGACGGATGTTCGAAGCACGCAGGTCGAGGTCGACCGACTGGCGTTCGCCGAAGATCGCCGTCGAGCCGCGCGCGGAGAACTGTCCGGCGATCCCGGGCAACGAACCTTCGATCTCGACGCCGATCCGCGTGTTGCCGCCCCGTGTGTCGATGCCGGTCACGACAGCGGAAACGAGAACGGCGCCAAGCACGACCGGGGGCTCGAAGCGCTCGTCGCGGAACGTTGCGAACAGTCGGCTGCAACGAATCGCGGCCACGGCCAATTCAAATCTCTCCGCGGACGCTCGAGGTTCGCCCGACGCGCTCGCCAGAGCGTTTGTCGGGATCGAGCCGTCGGCCTGCCGCATGGCGAAGCCGAGTGCGCACAAGGCTCCGCTCGCGTCGATTCGCGTTGCGATCGAGGCGTCCTGGAGTTCCACCACAGCTAAGCGTGCGCCACTCGATCGCAGTGAGGCGAGATCGATCGAGGCCGTACTCAGGCTGGCCAAGCTCCTTCCTTCCGAGGTCGCGTTGAGCCCGGAGACCGTCAGGCTTCCACCGATCCCGTCGCGTGCCGCACCATCGACGCGCAAGTGGGCCTCGAGGCGACCGTCGAGGTCGAGCCGCGGAGCGCTCGTGTCGCTCGAAAGCCCTGGAAATGCGGCCATTTCCGCGAGCCACGGGGCGATGGCCGCAGTGTGCAGCGCGCCGACGTGGAAGTGTGCCTCGACCAAGGCGTCGTCTTCCCGCGTCTCGACCTCCACCTCGAGCCGCGCTCCATCGAGGAGGTTCGCGCCCGTCGCCCGGAGCTCGAGACGACCTCGTCGATCCGCGTATCCGATGTCGTCCGCGCGCACGTCGACATCGAGCTGCCACGATTGACCCGGCCACGCGAGTTCGTCCCGCACCACGAGACGAACGCCGGCGGCGCGCAGCGCGTCGACTCGGATGGGCAAGGCCAACGAAATCGGCGCACGCACCGCCGGAGGCTCGGCCTCCGGCGACGAACTCGCGTTCCGGAAAAGCTCGAGCACGGGCAGCGTCCCGTCACCACGCCGCTCGACCTGGACGTCGACCCCGCGCACGTCGGCGTGTTGGAGGCGCAGGTCGCCGCGCAGCAAGTCCTTCAGCGCGAGGTCCCCGCGCAGCGCTTCGATCCGCAGCAACGGTTCGTTCGGCTGGGCGTCCTTCGTCGCTCGGATGGTCGCCGTCAAGTCGTCGATCTCGAGCGCACCACGCAGGTAGTGCACGCGCATCCGCGACCAAGCCACGTCGATTCCGTACGCGCTCGCCACGCGCTCGACCGCGAACGGCACGATGACGGCGAGAAGCAAGCGGCCAGCGACGAGCACCAAAGTGATGCGCAACGCGAGAACCGCGAAGCGACCGCGTTTCGAGTTCCGATTCTCGTTCATCGCGGCGTGGCCTGCGCTCCGGCCTTCAGTGCATCCGACTCCTCGGCGCGCTGCAGTGCCGCACGTCGCACCGCTAGGGTTCCGAACGGATCGAATCCCGTTGGCGCGACGCCGCGAGCGGACAGCCAGTCGAACGCGCGTGCTCGCGAC
>JAYTBY010000101.1:0-10580 GCA_043736755.1 Planctomycetota bacterium
ACGCCGTGAATCGCCCAAGTTTCCTGCATGTCGCGCTCGAGCGGCGCATACACCGGCTTCGCTTCGCCCGAGGCGATGTCCATCACGAACAGCGTCGTGACGAAGTTCACGCGCCGCACGAACGCGAGCTTCTTCCCATCGCGACTCGGAACGGGACGACAGGCTCCGCCGGGACCGTCCACGAAGCGGATGCGCTCACCCGTCTCACGATCCAACCGATCGATCGCATAGATGCCGCCGGTGACGTCCTTGCTGTACTCGAAGGTGTCACCCGGCGTCGCGTCGAAGCTGAAGTAGACGTAGCGACCGTCGGGTGAGAACACCGGCTCGCCCAAGTCCTTTTGCTCGTTCGCGCGCGTCGTGAGCTGGATCCCCTCCCCACCCGACACGTGGTAGAGCCAGATCTCACCCGCGCCGATCGATCGTCGCGACGAGAAGTGCTTGTGCGCCGCGATCCACTGACCGTCCGGCGACCACGTCGGCGAGTTGAGCAGCTTGAAGCTCTCCTTCGTGACTTGACGCGCGTCCGTGCCGTCTCGCTTCGCCACCCACACGTTGTCGCCGGCACCTTGATCGCTCGTGAACGTGATCCACTTGCCGTCGGGCGAATACCGCGGCTGCATCTGCCACGCGACGCCGCTCTGGATCGCGCGCGCTTCGCCGCCGGCGATCGGCATCACGTAGAGATCGCCCAGGAAATCGAAGCAGATCTCGCTGCCGTCGGGCGAGACGTCGAGGTTCATCCACGTGCCCTCGCGCGCGTCGATCGCGACGTCGCGTGCGGGACCGACGGGGTTCTGGACGTCGTAGGCGGGAGCCTTCGGTTCCTCGAAGGAGATCGCGAGAAGGGACGCGCAGAACAGGGCAGTTGTGACCATGGGGGCCGAGAGCCTAACGAGGGCGAGCGCTTTCCGGGACGCGTCGCTCGATGCCAGCTGGGTTCACGTCGGACGTACGGTGCGTGGCGCGTCGACGCCGGTGCCCGGGGTCCGCGGCGAGACTCGCCCAACTTGATCGGGGAGAGATCTCAGCGGGAGCACGCCGATTCGGTGTCGTGTTCGCGAGCAGACCGTTGGTTTACCGGGCCTCCGCCGCAGCGCTGGTCGATCTTCTCCGCATTGCGGGCGGCGACATTGCGGGCGGCGACACGCGGGGATCGCGGCGCTCGGCTACCTGATGTGACCCTACCTACGTCCTCAACTGGATTCGGGAGGAAAACGCCGACTCGGTGTGCCGCTTCGACTCGGAAAACGTGGACGGTTCGGGCGCGATTCGACGTGCGACCGCGCGAGGCCCGCGCGCCACACCTCATCGATCTGTGTCCTCCGAAGTCTCTTCGAGTTCGACCGCGGCGAGTCGGTACCGCAGGAACGGGTCATCGCGGGTCCCGGCGTGCTCATCGAGCCGTCGCGCTTCTTCAGCGGTCACCACGACGCCGATGTTGTGCGACTCGAGGAATCCGGCGACCTCGTTCGGCGTCGGTGCCACGAGAGCGAAAAGGCCGTCGACGAGTTCCTTGCGTGGGTACGCGTGCTCGTGCCGCAAGGCGTCGTCGCCAGCCAGCTGCACGCTCGTCACGCGCCGGCCAAAGCGCACGAAACTCGCCCGCGCGGCCTTCGTCCATCGCGGACAACCTTCGTACTTGCCGAAGGCTTCGGAATGCCGCCACGCGAGCACATCGCAGAGCCGACGGACGTGCGCGTCGTATTCGGCGACCAGGGATCCGTTCGCCGCCAGGCGATTGCGCTCGACGAGGATCTGGTGGACGAGTTCCGTTGCAGTCGAGCGAACGACGTGGGGATCCGACTTGGCCCGCCGCGCGCGTCGCGTGCGATCGCCGTCCATCAGCCGATGTCCGCGACGACCGGCGCATGATCGCTCGGCCCTGCACCTTCACGCGCGGCGAGATCGATCGTGCACGCCTCGAGCGAGTCGAAGGCCGGCGGCGTCAGGAGCAAGTGATCGATGCGCAAGCCGGCACGCCGCTGATACCCCTTCGTGCGGAAGTCCCACCAGGTGTAGTGCCCACCCTCCTCGTGGAACTTGCGGAACGCGTCGTGCAGACCGAGTCCCGTCAACCCGCCGAGCGCGCGGCGTTCCGGCGTGCTGCACAGGATCTTCTCGTGCCACGCGACCGGGTCGTACACGTCGCGGTCGTCGAAAGTGACGTTGAAATCGCCGCACACGACACCCTTCTCGTCCAGCGCGCAGCGCCGTGACACGAAGTCGCGCAGCCGCAGCATCCACTGAAGTTTGTAGTGGTAGCGATCCGCGCCGACTTCCTGACCGTTCACGACGTACGCGTTCACGATCATCGTGTCGCCGACCTGCGCTGAGATCACGCGCGCTTCCGCGTCCTCGACACCGTCGTCCATGCCGCGCACGACGTCCTCGATGCGTCCTTTCGCGAGGATCGCGACGCCGTTGTAGGTCTTCTGACCGTAGACGGCGCACGAGTAGCCCGCGTCCTCGATGGGCTCGAGCGGGAACACCTCCTCGAGGCACTTCGTCTCTTGCAAGCAGACGACGTCGGGACGGACGCGTTCGAGGAACTCGAGTAGGCGCGGCAAGCGCGCGCGGACCGAGTTCACGTTCCAGGTGACGATGCGCATGCGCGTGGGCTCGTGGCGGTTCGATTCGAACTCGCGCGCATGCTACCCGGCGCGTCGTTCCCCGAGCAGTCCGGATACGGGCTCGCGCGTCACGCTCGTCGAGCGGCGCGGAGTCCGCGACTCGTCACGAGCCCCGTCACCCGCGTTTCGGCGGCACCGTCGAACCTAAGGCGCCCAGACGACCCGACGCGCATCCGAGAGATTCGAAGTCGCAGGCGTGCAGTACGCGACGACGTCGCGGTACTGGACGTAGTAGTAGCGCGTGGCTCCGGCGGCCGGAATCAAGCCGCGCACGGAGATCGACTCGCCTGGGAGCGGCCACGTGCCGACGCCAGCCGAAGCGGCGAGCGACCCCATGCGCAGGATCTGCCCGCTGACGCAACGCAGTCCGTCGCCGAACAACACGGGCGCGCCGGTGCCCGTCGATTGGGCCAGGATCGCCGACGCGACCGGCGGCATGTGTTCGGCGCGCAATTGCAGTGTGTCGGCCGTGACGCTCGGAACTCCGCTCGTGAACAGCGTGCACGACTGCTGCGTCGAGTTGCGGCAACCGCCCGCGACCGGAACGAAAGCCGGCATGCACGGACAGCCCGAGGTGAGGTCGGCGGACGGACACACGCGCTCGCCCGGCTCGGCCAGGATCTGCACGTCGTCGACCATCCAGCCGAAGAGGTTGTTCCGCAATCCGTCGAACGTGTCGAAGCCGAAGCTGAGCTTCACGCGCTGGCCGCGGAAGGCCGAGATGTCGATCTGACGCTCGTGCCAGGGGATCAGCGAAATCGCGTGCTGGACCAGGATCGAGCACTGCTGCTGCACGAGCGAACCGCCGCTCTCGCTGGTGATCGTGACCGTGCTCGCGTCGTACGGAATCGTTCCGCCCTCCGTGTAGCAGTACTCGCTCTGGATGTAGTTCCAGAAGTGCACGGTGATCGACGCCGCGTCGGGCAGCTGGACCCAGTCGTTCTGCACCAAGATCCCCGCATTCGGAGAGCTCCCCGTCGCGTACGTGCAGCTCGGCTGCTCTCCGTACCACGCGCACTGCGTGCCCTCCGGGAACGGAGCAACGCTCGCGCCGCACATGTCGCTCGAACTCTGCGGCGTCCAGAGACCCGACGTGGTCCAGGCTCCGAGGCCGCTCTCGAACCCTTCGGAATACACCACGTGCTGAGCAAGGGCGGCGGGCGCGGGGACGGAGAATGCGATGAGGAGCAGGCAGCGAGTGGGCACGTTCATGACGGCGACTCTGCGGGGTCATCTCGGTTCGTTGCGTGGATTCTGCGGATTCCAGGCCACGCGAATGCGACGAGGAACATCCGGGACCATCACGCGAGCGCGCACCTTCACGAAGGTCGATCGGCCGCGAGCGTTTCGACCCGCCCCCCCCTCCCCGAGAGGCGGATCTCGTGAAGATTCAGGAGCCTCCAAGCCTCGTGCTCAGTGCATCTCCGTGCTTCGGGCTGCGCGGCCCGGTGTTCGACGCTCCGACACTCGTGAAAAGTCGGTCGGCGGCGCGTGCCCGAGGGAGGTTTCCGGAGCGCTCGCCTTGTGGACCGGGCCCGAGGCTCTACCCTACTGGGGTTCCATTCCATCCAGCATGAGATCGATTCCAAGTTGACACCCCAATTCCAAGGTGGCCGCAGCGGTTCCTCGCGCGGCCCTCGACACAAGCCGGCACCCGCCGCCGCGAGCTCCAAGAGCTCCGAAGTCATCCGCCCGCTCGACCCGACTCTGACTCCGCCCGACATCACCACGTTCCGTCACTGGGAACTGGGCGAGGAGATCCAAGTCGTCATCGAAGGCATGGGCATCACGACGCCTTCGCCCATCCAACGTCTCGCGATCGGACCCGTTCTCGCGGGCAAGGACGTCATCGCGAAGGCCGAAACCGGCACGGGCAAGACGCTCGCATTCGGCGCGCCGATGATGGCCAAGATCGACCCGCAGCGCGCGTCCGTCCTGGGCCTCGTCATGTGCCCGACCCGCGAACTCGCCGAGCAGGTCCAGAAGGTCCTGTCCGAACTCGGCAAGCCGCGTGGCATCGAAGTCGCGCTCATCGTCGGCGGCGAGCCGATGGAACCGCAGATCAAGGCGCTCAAGCGCGGCGCGCAAGTCGTCGTCGGGACGCCGGGCCGCATCCTCGACCTCTACAAGCAGAAGTTCCTGTCCTTCCCGTGGACCGAGTTCGCGATCCTCGACGAAGCCGACGTCATGTTCGAGTTCGGCTTCATCGACGACGTGAAGGAGATCCTGTCGTACACGCCGGACGAGCGTCAGACGCTGCTCTTCTCGGCGACGTTCCCGGTGGAGCTCCTCAAACTCGCACGCGGCAACACGCGCGATCCGGCCGAGGTCGCGACCGCCGCCGGGTTGAAGACGGTCGACAACATCGAGCAGAGCGTGATCTTCCTCGACGACGAGGACCGCACGCTCGCGCTGATGCGCTTGATCGAGAACAGTGATCCGGAGGACGTGTTCCTCGTCTTCTGTCCGCGTCGCACGGACGTGGACAAGTTGATTCGCCGGCTCGAGCGCATGCCGTTCGGCATCAAGGCGCTGCACGGCGGCTACGACCAAGCTGCGCGCTTCCGCGTGATGGCCGCGTTCCGCACGGGCGAAGTGAAGGCGCTGATCGCGACGGACGTCGCGTCGCGCGGGCTCGACGTGAAGCACGTGTCGACGGTCGTGAACTACGGTTCGCCGCACGACATCACGGACTACACGCACCGCATCGGTCGCACGGGTCGCGCGGGTCGCAAGGGTCGCGCGATCACGCTCGTCGGCGGCATCGACCGTCGCAAGTGGACGCAGATCGAGCGCGAAGCGACGTGGAAGATCCCCGAGGTCGACCCTCCGTTGCGCGGCGAGCGTCCGCGACCGCGGCGCGATGAGGTCAGCGATGTGGCGGTAACGACGCCCCGTGAAGAGCGACCGACGAGTCGCGGGCCGCGGGAAGAGCGCGATGCGGGCGCGCCGCGTACGGAACGCCCGGTGCGCACGAGTTCGCGCGAGGAACGCGAACCGCGAATCGGAGCGGAGAGCGAACGCCCGCGGTCGCCGGCTGCGCGTGCGCCTCGGGCACGACCGGCGGACGCTCGCGGCGTAGAGCCGCGCGTCGATGCGGCGCGGGAGGAGAGTCCGCAGCGGGAAGCGACGCGGGCGCGTTCGCCGGGTGGGGAAGAGCCGCGCACGGCATCTCCGCGTGCTGGGTCGACGCGGAGTGAGTCACCGCGGAACGCCGATCCGCGCGCTGAGTCCGCACGGACTGAATCGCCGCGCGTTGGCGCACCGCGCCGAGCATCGGCTCGCAACGAAACGCCGCGCAACGAAATGTCGCGCGATGAGTCGCCGCGCGAACAAGCGCCGCGAGCCGAGCCGCGTGGCCTCGAGCGTTCGCGCGACGAAGCAACGCGACGCGATACCGGGCGTCGTGCGGAGTCCGGTCCGGGCGCTGAATCGCAACCGAAGCGCGAGCCGCCGCGCGGACGCGAGAGCGTTTCGCGCCCGACGGAAACGCGAGGTTCCGCGCAGTCCGAGCGCTCGTGGCCGCGTGACGAGCACTCGCCGGTTCGCGCGAGCGCGCCGCTCCCGCGCGAAGTCGATCGTCAGCTCGAACCGCGTCCCGATGACCCGCTCGATCGCCGCGATCGCCCGTTGCGTCAACGCGCCGAAACGCCGCGCTGGCCCGCGGACGACGAAGCTCCGCGCGAAGCACGGCGCGGAACTCCGCTCGATGCACCGCGTGGACGCGAAGCCGGCCCGGCCCGACGTGCGAGCGCGGTCGCTCCGCAGCGTGACGCGGCGGGCCGAGACGCGCAGAGTCGCGGCGCGCCGGGTCGTGAAGCGCCGAGTCGCGGCGCGCCGAGCCGTGAAGCGCCGAGTCGCGGCGCTCTGCGCAGTGACGCGCCGAGTCGCGGCGCTCTGCGCAGTGACGCGCCGAGTCGCGGCGCTCTGCGCAGTGACGCGCCGAGTCATGGCGCTGAGCAACGCGACGACACGCGCTCGCGTGAGATGCGCGCCTCTCCCGAGCCGCGCGACGAGCGTCCGGCTCGACGTCCGGCCGCCGCGTCCGCATCCGCAGCGCCGAAGCCCCGCAATCCGGCGCCGATTCGCGCTCCCGCGTTCGACGCTGCACCGCCGCCCGAGCGCGATTTCCGTCCGCGCGGTCCCGATCCCGAGCGTCGCCCCGCGGCACGCACGGAAGCGCCGCGCCCTCCCGCTCGGCGCGACGATTCACCGCCGCGCGAACCGCGTCGGCGTGAACGCTGAGGCTCTCGAGACACTGCGATGGGCGGACACAATCCCTTCTTGAAGAGCGCGGGCGCGGCCAAGCCGACGAAGCCCTACACGATCACGTTCCTGCCGAACGGCGTGACCGTGAAGGTCGATCCGGCGCAAGTTCCCTACTCGCGCGACGGCTTGCCCGGCTCGATCCTCGAGATCGCGCTCGCGCACGGCGTCGACATCGATCACGCGTGCGGCGGCGTGTGCGCGTGCTCGACGTGCCACGTCATCGTCAAGGAAGGCTTCGAGACGATTCCGGGCGCGAGCGAGGACGAGGAAGACCAACTCGACAACGCGCGCGGGTTGAAGCCGACCTCGCGCCTCGCATGCCAAGCCGTGCCGAACGGATCGAAGGACGTGGTGATCGAGATCCCGACCTGGAATCGGAATCTGGTCGCGGAAGATCATCACTGAGCTATTGCTTCCGAGATTCCGCTCGCAACACGCGCCTTCCTGAAGCCGCTCAACACCTTGGGTTGCGGATGTCTGCCCGCGCGATGAGCGTGCGAAGAAATCGAGACTACACGCTCTCGGAAACCCTCTGCGCCACTCCGCGGCGCTGAGCGGGTGAACTTCTTAGTCGAGCGGTGGAGTGAGCAAGCCGCGATTCGGTGGAAAGAGAGGACGATCACGATGGCGAGCTGGTTCACAAAGCTGAAGCGCTCGTACCGACGCCTCGATACGCATTGGAAATCCAGGCTGTACGGCGGCGAAGTCGTCGAGACCCTCGGCACGATTCGCGGCGAGGTCAAAGGCCTCGGTCTCAACTGTGAGCCGACGGGCAAGATCGAGGTGCACCGACTGCGAGGAGAGGCCGAGCCCAAGGCCGCGTGCGTGGCCCTCGCGTTCGAACAGAAGGTCCACTTCGGCCGCGGCGACTCCGCGATCGTCGTGTCGCTCGACGAAGCCGAGGTGCGCGCGCTGATCGGACTGCTCCGTCGAACGTGTCCGGACGAGGGCACGAAACCCGCGATCCCACTCGATCGACCGCGGTCCACTGCCTGAATCGACGCGCGGCGCGTCTCGATCCGGGACGATGGCGGGAAAGGTCGCGTTTCAGCCGCCGAGCGCGAACCCCGCGTGCTGCCTGTCCCCCGCCGCGACCGTGAACGACTGCTCGACGTGCACGGTTCGGTCGCCGTAGAGCCGCACGAGGACGGGTCCCGAGGGGACGACGACTCGCGCCGGCTGATTCGGTCGCACCGTGAAGTCCTCCATCCGCGTGTCACCTTGGAACACGGCGCAGCGGATGGCGGACGGCCCAGTGAAATCGATCGTCACGAGAGCGCCCGGCGCGAGCACGAGGCGCACATCGTTCGCGCCAGCATGAACGGATTGGAACGCGACACGATTGTCTTCCGTGCTGGCATGCGCGACGAGGCCAGAGTCCGCATGCGACTCCAAACTGAAGCGACCTGCGTCGTCCGTGGTACTCGAGACGGAACCGTGGGCGTTGACGATCGCGACGCGAGCCTTCACGGGCTTGCCGGTCGCGTCGACGACGACGCCGCTCACGGTGCTCGTGAAAGACTCCGAAGCGTGCGGAGAACCCTGCCGCGCGGTGGGCGCTGTGACGGCAGAGATCGCGGTTTCGTGCGGCGATTCGTGCACGTGGACGTGAACCACGCAGGACGAGGAGATGGCTGCGAGAGCGGCGAGGGCGAGTGTGCGCATGGGGTCTCCGGTCTCGTGACTATCGCGAGAGCGGCCGTCGGTAACGGGCCCGGACAGGCCCGGACGCCGCGAACGACTAGGCGACCGGGCTCCAACGCCAGGAGTGACGGTCCCAAGTCGCTGGAGTCGACGACGCGAGCACGGGGTCGAGGAATGCGCGCACGGCTTCGGTCAGAACGGGCAGATTCGTCCACGGCAACCCATCGGATTCCGCCATGGCGCGGTAGGGCTTTGTCCACGGGCTCGGCGGATCCTCGAACCGAAACGGAACCGGATGCGACGCGCGAAAGGCGAACGTTGTGTCGATCGCCCGTCGAAGGACGGAACTGGAGAGATCCCGACTCGATGCGAGTAGCGCGATGTCGGGGAGATCCTTCACGCGAGAATTCATTCTCGGCCGAGGCAAGGTGTAAGCGTGCAGCTTCTCCGCCAGATGAGTCTCGACCGGATAGAGACGCACTCGCGGCGATGGAATACCAGCAAACGCGAGTGTGTCGGGAGTTGTGAACACCTCGATCTCGCCGACGATCGGATCGCCGAATCCAATGTCGAGGCCGAAGGGATGAACGAACGGCCGTTCGGCCAGCGTGCAACCGACGCGAAACCGCAGTCCTTCGTACGGAATTCCGTCTCCCGTGATCCTCGGCGATCTCGGGTGTGGCGCGATCTGGAAGCGGAGGAAGTCGCCGAGATCTTGGGAGCACGCCTCACCGAGAACTGTGAGAGCCCGATCGGGCCTCATCGTCATTCGGAGATCGATGTCGGCGGTCGTTCGTGCGCCATCCATGCGAAGTTCGAGAGCAAGCCCGCCCTTGAGGAGCACGTTCTCTCAGAGCATCGGACACACGCGCGCGAGCAATCGATCGAACGCGAGCAAATGGCGACGGCTCTCTATGACTGCTGCGGACTCCGCGCCGGCTCGGAGTCGCTGATCGAGCGCGCGACGGAAATCCTCGGCGCTCCCGTAGCGATGAGGGTTCACGGCTCGAGCCCCCCGTAGGGAGCGAGCGCCTCTTCGACCGTGCTGAGATTGCTTCGTGACGCGAGACCGCGCTCGATCGATTCCAGCGCAGCGCTCCGCAGCAAATCCGGGCGAAAGTGCGATCGCGCCAAGTCCACCAGCGTCCGAGTCACCGTGGTCACCGGGATCGGCCCGTACTCGGCGTAGTCCAGCGCAGACAGGTCGTCGTGGTGGACGACGACGTCAGCCGGAAGCCGAAGTCGCCGCGCGCTCCACGCACTCGGCAACGTGACGTGAGTGCGTCGAGGCATCACGTCCGAGATCCCGTACAGCGAGAGCGCGCTCTCGTGCGAGAAGACGGCCGCCCGCTCGAGGATCAGCCACAGCGCGACGTAGTCCTCGTGCTCGGTGACGGGATAGTGGACGAGCCGATAGAGCCCGCGTCGCAGCCGTCGATACCGCCCGGCCCGCGTGTGGTGCGCGAGGAGCTGGTAGCTGTACCCCGCGGTGGCCGCCTGATCCGCGACGAAGTAGCCGGCTTGACCCTCCGCGATGGCGTAGAGCCCGTCCGGATCGGGGTAGGGTTTGTCCGCGTTGACCACGCACACAACTATCGCCAGATTTGAGTTTTGTGCAATAACTCGGACAACGAGGCCCATTGGAGGCCCCAGAAGGGGGTGAGGCCCTCCGTTCATCGGGCATGCTCCCCGGAATCGGGATCGAGGCCCCCACCGTCGAAGCCCGCGCCCATCCGCGCCAGGATGGCCGGCCTCATGGATGTCCGCCCCGCCAACCCCCGCGGCCTCTGCGCCGGCGTCGAGAGCGCGATCGAGATCGTTGGGCGCGAAGCCCACCTTGCCCACGTGAGCGAGGGCTAGCAGCCCGTTGAAAAAGGCAGGCCGCATGGGGAAGCGTGCCTAAGCAATGCAAGGAGGACGAACGAGCGACGCCGGAAGCGGCCTCCTTGGCCGCTGAGGACGACGCGAGGAGTCCGACGCAGCAGTGCGACGGCTCGCTTCCCCAGGCGGCCTGCCTTTTTCAACGGGCTGCTA
>JAYTBY010000102.1:0-2137 GCA_043736755.1 Planctomycetota bacterium
GGTCTCGTCGTGCTCCAAGCGATCGTGCCGTCGCTAGCACGCACCCGGTGAATGGCATTCAGCGTGTCGAGGATGAGGTCACCCTCGGGCGTGAACACCGCGTCCTCCCAGTACTCGAGCGCGAAGGCGTCGACCGAGATCCAGTTCTCGATGCCCGTAGCGATGTCGAAGCCGCGGATCCGCGCGCCGCGCGACGCGTAGAGACGACCGTGATCGACGCCCAAGCAGCGACCGACGCCTTGGGATCCGCCGTCGAACGGCAACGACACGGACCACTGGGGCGCGCCGGTGTCGAGGTCGAAGCACTCGACGGCCGCGAGCGCGAAACTGGTCAGATGAACGACACCCACGCGAAAAACGCGCGAGCCCACGGCGAACAGCGGATTGCCCGGATCTCCGAACGTCGGCAGATCCCAGTGGACCGTGGCAGTCCCGGGGCCGACCTCGCGCGAAAGCGCGGTGCGACCGTTGTCGCCACCCCCCGTGGTCCAGTCGCTCGGAGAGGGGGCAGCGGGGTGTGCAGCCGTCGAGAGCGCGACAGCCTGCGCGGCGAGGAACGACAACGTGAGGTGGAGTTTCATGGCGACGGATCTCGGGCCGGTCCACGGCCGCACGCCGGGTAAGACGAGTGTCGCCGAGGTGTCACGCTCGAAGTGGTCCCTCGGGGCCGAATCCGCGCGAGGTGTGGCGCATCTGTGCCGAATCGAAAGGTCGGGTCGCGCAACCGGCCTGGACGCGACGCCGTTCGCCGGACGCAGTTGGAGACCCGAGTCGTGCCGCGTCTCGCGAGCCTCGTTCACGGCACTTGCGGGACGGGACACGGGCTATGCTCGGCCGCGTGCTGCTCCATGTGGACTCCGAGCGCCCCGACCCGGCGACGATCGAGCGTGCGGCGGCGATCCTGCGCGCGGGCGGCCTCGTGGCGTTCCCCACCGAAACGGTCTACGGCCTCGGCGCGAACGCGCTCGACGCGGCCGCCATCGCGCGCATCTATGCCGCGAAGGGGCGTCCGCCGACGAATCCACTCATCGTGCACGTCGCGGACGTCGCGAGCGCGCGCGAGCTCGTCACGACGTGGCCCGTGCACGCGGAAGCTCTTGCGAGGAAGTTCTGGCCCGGTCCTCTCACGCTCGTGCTGCCCAAACATGCACGCGTGCCCGACGCGGCGAGCGCTGGACTTCCAGCGGTTGGCGTGCGCGTACCGGCCCATCCAGTCGCGTTGGCCCTGATCCGCGCGACCGGTGTTCCCATCGCGGCGCCGAGTGCGAACCGCTCGACCGAACTCTCGCCCGTGAGCGCCGCCCACGTCGCCCGATCGTTGGGCGAGCGCGTCGACGTGATCCTCGACGGTGGATCGACGCGCATCGGCATCGAATCGACGGTCGTCGATCTGACGGGCGCGCAACCGCGCATCCTGCGACCGGGCGTGATCGATTCGAGCCAGATTGCTCAGGTCGTCGGCCCGCTCGACGAAGTGCGCGCGACTCGCGACGAGCACGCACCGCAACTCGCGCCGGGACAGATGGATCGTCACTACGCACCGCGCGCGCGGCTCGTGCTCGCGACTCCGGGTGAGCACGGTCCGCGCGAACTCGCGCAAACGACACGTGCACGTGGCGCGGTCGTCGGAATCCTCTCGTTGGGCGAACTCGCACTCGACGCCGACGTCGCGGTCCGACTCCCTCGCGATCCGCACGCGTGCGCCGCTCGTCTGTACGCGACTCTCCACGACTTCGACGACGAGGGCTGCGCGCTCGTCGTCGTCGAACGTCCTCCGAGAGACGCGGCGTGGGATGCGGTGCGCGATCGACTCGAGCGCGCCGCGACTTCTGCTTGAGAAACCCAGAGGACCCGTGCCTACTTTCGGCGCGAACCGGCGCCGCTTCGCGCAGCCTCGAGCACGTGAAGATCTCACGTCCGAACGGGGCGAGGCCGTCGTTCGCCGCACGCGTCGCTCACGCGAAACGCGCGAGTCCGCCCAGAAGTGGACGGGCTCGCGCTCGAACCTGGATTCGAGGCCCCGACTACGGGCAACCCGAGATGTCGAGGTTCGCGTCGCCGACCAGGAAGAGCGGCAGGTTGAGCCCGTTCGTCGGCGCCGCGAGCCGATCGAGGTTCAACCAACCGCCGGCGCCGT
>JAYTBY010000103.1:0-10566 GCA_043736755.1 Planctomycetota bacterium
GCGGGTTGCTTCCAGCGGTGCATGCGGCCATCGCCTTCGGCTAGCTCCCGGTGGTCCGGGTCGATGCCCTTGTCTTCTCGGTGGCGGGTTCCCTGCGTCAGGGCCCCGGGTTTGGATTCGCACCTCCTGTCTGTTGCGCCTGCCAGGCGCACCCATCCACGTTCGTCCGAGAGCGCTCGGACGAACGTGGATGGATCAGTCTGACACCATCGTCCACTCCCACCGGGCCCCCACGAGCATGCAACGAAGACCGACGACATTGGGCCAGCTCCGCGAATCGGGCTGGCGATCCCGCACCGTGAAGCAAGAGCTGCGCGACAATCTCATCGCGAGATTGCGGACGAACGCGCCGATTTTTCCCGGTATCGTCGGGTACGACGAGACGGTGATTCCGCAGGTCGTGAACGCGATCCTCGCGGGCCACGACTTCATCCTGCTCGGCCTGCGCGGTCAGGCGAAGACACGGATCTTGCGCGGCCTCGCCGATCTCCTCGACGCGGAGATCCCGGCCGTCTTGGGCAGCGAGATTCGCGATGATCCGCTGAATCCGGTCGAGGAGCGCACGCGGCGCATGCTCGCCCAACTGGGAGACGAGCTGCCGATCGAGTGGATCCCGCGCGCGGAACGCTACCGCGAGAAGCTCGCGACGCCCGATGTCACGATCGCCGACTTGATCGGTGACGTCGATCCGATCAAGGCGGCGACGCGCAAACTGACTCTCGCGGACCCGGAAGTCGTGCACTACGGCATCCTGCCGCGCGCGAATCGCGGCATCTTCGCGGTGAACGAGCTGCCCGATCTCGCGGCCCGCATCCAAGTCGGGTTGCTGAACATCCTCGAGGAAGGCGACGTACAGATCCGCGGCTTCCCGGTGCGGATTGCGCTGGACGTGCAGCTCGTTTTCTCGGCGAATCCCGAGGACTACACGAACCGCGGACGCATCATCACGCCGTTGCGCGACCGGATCAGCTCGCAGATCCTCACGCACTATCCGCGGACGCTCGACGATGCGATGACGATCACTTCGCAGGAAGCCTGGATCGAGCGCGGCCCCGCGGTTCGCGTGGACGTCCCCGAGTGGATGCGTCACGCGGTCGAAGAGGTCGCGTTCCGAGCGCGTGCCAGCGAGTTCGTGGATCAGAACTCCGGAGTCAGCGCGCGCATGACGATCTCCCTGCTCGAAGTCGTCGTTTCGAACGCTGAACGTCGGGCGCTGCGCGCCGGTCGTACGCAGATCACCGCGCGTCCGGGAGACTTGCACGCGGCGATCCCGGCGATCACGGGCAAGCTCGAACTCGTCTACGAAGGCGAGCGCGAAGGAACCCAGAAGGTCGCGACCGGACTCGTGGCACTGGCGCTGCAGGTCGTCTTCCAGAAGCGCTTCCCCGACGCGTATCGCGATGGCGAATCGGGCGGAGCCGACAGCTCGTTCAAGCCAGTTCTGCGGCATTTCTCGGGCGGACGCACTGTGGATCTGACCGACGATCTCGCCGACGACGACTTGCACGCGCGCCTCGCCGCCGTACCGGGCCTCGAGGAAGTCGCAACGAAACACCTCGACGCGCATTCGCCGGGCGAGATCGCGGCGGGCATGGAGCTCGTCCTCGAAGGGCTGGCGGCCAGCTCGCTCCTTTCGCGTGAGTTGACGGCGACCGGTCGCATGTTCAAGGACATGTTCGAGGAGATGGTGAAGGGTTTGAAGAAGCCGAACGAGAAGCCCGGCGACGGCCCGCGTCGTCCGAACAAGGGCAAGTAGCGATGGACTGGCGCTACGCCGAATACGACGCCTGGGCCGAGGGTCTGAAAAAGCTCCTCGAACTCCTGTCGCGCGTCTTCGACCAACTCGTCGTCGCCTTGGACGGCGATGTCGATCAGGCGTTGGACGTGATGGAGCGGCTCGGCGCGCGCCAGAAGTGGTTCGACGAGCGGTTCGGCATCGAGGACTTCAAGCGTTGGCTGGAGACGCGCGGCTCGATCGAGCGCGCTAGCGGCGGCGCGATGACGTTGACCAAGAAGGGGGAGGCCAGTCTGCGCACGACGGCGCTCGAACCGCTGTTCGCGGGAATGCGGCGCGGCCTCGAGGGCGAGCACCGCGTCACCGCGGCGGGTTCGGGTGGCGAGCGACAAGCCGAATCGCGGGCGTGGGAGTTCGGAGACGAACTCGACCGGCTCGATCCAGTGGCGACGCTGAAGAGCGCCGCATTGCGCGCTGGCATCGACGAGATCCAGATCTCGGAAGACGACTTGGCGGTCCACGAGGTCGAGCACCAGAGCTCGATGGCCACGGTGCTGCTCATCGACGTCTCGCACAGCATGATCCTGTACGGCGAAGACCGCATCACGCCGGCCAAGCAGGTCGCGCTGGCGCTGTGCGAACTCATCACGACGCGTTTCCAGAAGGACTCGCTCGACGTCTGCCTGTTCGGCGACACGGCGTGGCGCGTTTCGATGGACGAGATCCCGTTCTTGTCCGCCGGGCCGTACCACACGAACACGCGCGACGGCCTGCGCCTCGCCCGCGACATCCTGCGCAAGAAGCGCCAGCAGAATCGACAGATCGTGATGCTGACGGACGGGAAACCGTCGGCTCTGACCGAGCCCGACGGCGAGATCTACAAGAACCCTTTTGGCCTCGACCGCCGCGTCGTGAACAAGACGCTCGAGGAGGCGGAAGCGTGTCGGCGGCTCAACATTCCGATCACGACGTTCATGCTGACGAGTGATCCGACCCTCGTGGATTTCGTCGAGGAATTCACCCGCGTGAACCACGGGCGCGCCTACTACTCGGAACTCGATCGATTGGGCTCGTTCGTCCTGGTCGACTACGTTCGAAACCGCCGCGGTCGCGTGCGCTGAATTAGAGCTTCGTTGCGGCGCGGGTCGCGGAGCGGCACGCTGGGAGGCCGACACGAATCGATTCTACGGCCTCTCTGAACCCAGTTGCGCCGCTTCGCGACGCGAGAGCCCGTGAGTTCTTCGCCGGCTCTGAGTTCACCCGATGGTACGCGTACGACTCGTCACGACTCCGATGTGGTCCGAGGAACACCTCGTTGCCGCACTCGCGCAGGTCGACTTCCCGCACGTCGAAGTCAACCGCTCCCCCGTCTCGCTCGAGTCCTGGCGCGGAACGCCGCTCGGCGTGGAAGCCTCGCTCATCCTCCGTCGACGTCACCTGAGCGCGGCCAGCGACGATCTCGGCTTCGTGCGCAACGACCGCGGCTCGTTCGAGATGATCTTGTCGGAGGGGAACTTCTTCCGTTTCGACCGGCGTTGGATCGAGGATCTCGCGCGACGGCACGATGCGCTCGCCGCGGCCGCCGGTCGGTCCGCGCCGGCCAACTTGCCCGGTTGGGAGAAGCGCTATCTCGGGGCGGGGGGCACGAGCGGTTCGCCTCACATCGCTGCGAATACGGGGCCGCCGAACGACACACGCGTGCGTCCTGACGCGGCGAACCAGGTGCAGAGCGCTTCGCGCGCTCGCGCCGAGGCCGCGACGACGCTCGACGAGCTGCGCAAGAAGCAGAAGAGCCAGGATGGACCGGGCTGCATCGTCGGCCTGGTCGCCCCAATCGCTTTGTGGGTCTTCCTCGCGGCCAGCCACTCCGCGTTCCAGAGCCCCGGTTGGTTCTTCGCCGTCGTAGTGCCATTGTGGATCGCGTTCGTTATCTACCGCGGCGTGCGTATGGCGGGGCGCACGAAGCACGCAGCCAAGGAACTGCTCGACCGCCTGCCGTCCGGCACCGCGGCGAAGGAAACGGCGCGGGAATACCTGCGTTCGAAGCTCAAGCCCGCTGGCAGCAAGTTCGAGGACTCCGTGGTGAAGGAACTCTTGAAGGCCTTGGGCGACAAGCACACCTGATCCTCAACCGCGCTCCGGAGAGTGCGAAGGACTCCCGTGCTCTCGCGTGGGCCAAGGCGCACGCCTCGTTTCAGAGCAGCCACAGGATCGCTTCGCTGGCGCCCTGTCAGTCGAAGCCGAACGGCGGATACCTGTCGGTGAGACCAAAGTGCCACGCGTTCGTCCGCGTCTGCCAGCGCGTGCAACCGAGGACGAAATCGAACAGGCCGCGTGGCTGACTGCCCGTGAAGAGCACGGCCCAGCAACCGATCCACGCTGCGAACAGCATGACGAGGCCGAGGAACCAAAAGATGATGAGGTGCGGCAGGAGCAGCAGAGTCTTCGGGATGAAGAACAGGATCCCGCACACGGCGAGGAGCCGTGACTGGGTCTCGGGGTACTCGGCTTCGATGCGAACGGGGTAAGAAGTCGTCGACATGGGGCGGGTCGGAATTCAGGACTGAGGGAACAAGTACTGCGTCGGGAGCTAAGCGGAGGTCGTCCGTCAGGCGAGCCATGCTTGGGTGCCAGGCTCGGGTGCGGTGGCGAGCTTCATGCGTTTTTGGCAGTGAATTGCGCCCATTTCACGCCGAGCGCGCGCGGATCGACGGCGAAGACGTACGATCGCCCCTCGTGACCACCCCCCCGATTCCCCGACCTGGAGATCCCGGCCCCGCCCCCGCCGGTGCTTCGTTCAACGTCCTGCCGCTCAGGCCGGCGACGTTGGAGAACCTCGTGGCCCTGGGCTACCACACGATGACGCCGATCCAGGCCGCGAGCTTGCCGCTCGCGCTCGCGGGTCACGACCTGATCGCGCAAGCAAAGACGGGCAGCGGCAAGACTGCGGCCTTCGCGTTGTCGCTGCTATCCCGACTCGACGGCCGCTACTTCGCGGTGCAAGCGCTCGTGCTTTGCCCGACTCGCGAGCTCGCCGACCAAGTCGCGACCGAAATCCGACGGCTAGCGCGCGCCGAGGACAACCTCAAGATCCTCACTCTGTGCGGCGGGTCGCCCATCCGTCCGCAGCTCGCGAGCCTCGAGCACGGCGCGCACGTCGTCGTCGGAACGCCGGGACGCGTGATGGACCACCTCCAGCGCGACAGCTTGCGTCTCGACATGTTGAAGACGCTGGTCCTCGACGAGGCCGACCGCATGCTCGACATGGGCTTCTACGGCGACATCGTGACCGTCGCGGAGCAGTGCCCCGTCGAGAGGCAGACACTGCTCTTCTCGGCCACATACCCCGAGGGAATCGTGCGTTTGAGCCGGCAATTCCTGCGCGAACCGCGCGAGGTCAAACTGCTCGAGCAGCATGCCGCGACGAAGATCCGACAGCGTTTCTACGAGGTCGACGAGATGTCTCGCCTGCAGGCAGTACCGCGCTTGCTGCGCCACTTTCGACCCGTGCGTACGCTCGCGTTCTGCAACACGAAGGTCCAATGCCGCGACCTCGTCGAGGTCCTGCGCGCCGACGGCTTCGTGGCGCTGGCCCTGCACGGCGATCTCGATCAACGCGAGCGCGATCAAGTGCTCGTCCAGTTCGCCAACAAGAGTTGCTCGGTCTTGGTCGCGACCGACGTCGCCGCGCGCGGGCTCGACATCGACGGGCTCGAGGCTGTCGTCAACGTCGACGTCACTCGCGATCCCGAGGTCCACGTTCACCGCATCGGTCGCACCGGCCGCGTCGACGAGGAAGGTTGGGCACTGACGCTCGTCGGCCCGCGCGACGGCGGCAACCTCCAACGCATCGAGGACCTGCACGGCGGCGCTGCTACGGAGTTGCGCCCGCTGTCCGAACTCGAACCCACGGGACGAGGACCGCTCGTGCCGCCGATGGTGACTCTGCAGATCCTCGGCGGGCGCAAAGAGAAGATCCGCCCGGGCGACGTGCTCGGCGCGTTGACCGGCGAGGCCGGCTTCGAGTCCGCGAGCGTGGGCAAGATCACGGTGAACGAATCGGCCACCTACGTCGCTGTCGATCGGAGCATCGGCGAGAGCGCGCTGCGAGCTCTCGCGAATGGCAAGGTCAAGGGCCGCACCGTGCGCGTGCGCATGCTGCGCGCCGACGAAGACTGAACCGCCGCGGCCGCCGCCATCCTCGCCCTCTTGTCCACAGTCACGCCTACGCTGATCGATTGGTACGACGTGCCGCGGCTCTACGACGTCGTGTTCGATGTCGGGACCGCGCAAGAGACGGATTTCCTCGAGGCCGCAGCGCGGCGTTACGGAATCCAAAACGGTCGCAGCGCGCTCGAACCCGCGTGCGGAAGTGGTCGACTCGTGGCCGAATTCGCACGCCGCGGATGGAACGTGCACGGCTTCGACCGCAACGAGCACATGCTCGCGTACGCGCGCCAGCGACTCGCGCGAGCTGGACTCTCCGCGGATCTCGTCGCGGGTGACATGGCCGACTTCACGGTCCCTCATCCGGTCGAACTCGCGCACTGCCTCGTTTCGACGTTCAAGTACCTGCTCGACGAGGCCAGCGCGCGCTCGCACCTCGCCGCTGTCGCGCGCGCGCTCGCGCCCGGCGGCATCTACGTTCTGGGACTGCACCTCACCTCGTACGACCGCATGCTGGACGAGCGCGAGCGCTGGGTCGAAACACGCGACGGGATCACGGTGACCTCCGACATGCGCGTGGGCCGACCGAATCGCAAGACCCGCCTCGAACCCGTCGTCACGCGCATCACCGAAGTCGATGGATCGACGACGCGCGAGTACGAAGCGGCTTGGAATTTCCGCACGTATGGAGCGGGGCAACTGCGCGCGCTGATCGAGACGAGTCCCCTGCTCGAGCTCGTCGGCCTGCACGATTTCGACTACGACCTCGGGCGGCATAGCGTGTGGACCGACGGCCGGCTCGACAAGGTGCTCGTGTTGCGCCGGAATTGAACGCGCGCAGCCCGATGGAGAGCCTTGCCGACGCACGCACCGTGGTGCTTACTCACGCATGCGGCCGCAACCGAGCCTCGCAGAGTCCCCGATGAACACGATGAAGCCCAATTCGAACTCGATCGCCAGGTTGCTCCGCCCAGGCATGCTCGCCTGGATGCTCCTCTTCACCGGCACCAGCGCCTGCGTCACGGAGAACACGACGACCGGCGAGATGGTCCCGCGCGGGAACCAGCGCTATCCGTGGGACAAGGTGAAGGAGCTGGCGAAACGACTGAAGAAGGGCCTGAACAAGTCGCAGGTCTTGTGGACGATGGGCACGTCCGCGGAGGTCGACGAGGAGAACGGCTTGTGGATCTACCTGCCGGAGCGCTACGGAATCCTGATTCCCGCCGAGGCCCTGCGGCTCGAATTCAAGGATGGCGCCCTGGTCGACTTCGGCTACCGGCCGATCGTTCTCGGCACGCGACTCTAGGTCCGGAGGGCCCGAGCGTGTGCGCGCGGGATGCCGCGCGCACATCGGGCTCGAACGCCCGCAGGAATCGGGCTGCGCACGCGCTTCGCGAGCGCGTATCGTCCGCGCATGACGAGCGCGAACGAGCGTGAATACGTGCTGGGAACCGGCGACGACGAACTCCAGCGCTTGGGGTTGCAGCACCGACTCTGGTCGGATGCGGCGCACGCAGCGTGGAAGCGCGCGGGGCTAGGACCCGGACAACGCGTGCTCGACGTCGGCGCCGGACCGGGATACGCGGCGTTCGACATGGCGCAGATGGTGCAGAGCCACGGCCACGTCCTCGCGGTCGACGAGTCGAGGTCTTTCGTCGAGCACGTGCAGACGCAAGCAGCCACGCGCGGGCTGACGCAGCTCGCGAGCGCGGTCGGAGACGCGCAACACCTCGACGCAGTCCTCGACGGCCGACGTGATTTCGACTTGGCCTATGCGCGGTGGGTGCTGTGTTTCGTGCCGAACCCCGCACTCGTCGTGGCTGGCGTCGCGCGCAGCTTGCGACCGGGCGGCCGCTTCGTCGTGCAGGACTACTTCAACTACGCCGCGATGACTTGCGCGCCGCGACGCGAGTCCTACGCCAAGGTCGTCGAAGCGACCGCACGCTCCTGGCGCGCGCGGGGCGGCGATCCCGACGTCGTCGGTCGGCTGCCCAAGATCCTGCGCGAGCACGGCTTCGTGATCGACCATCTCGACTCCCACCAACGTCTCGCGCGGCCGGGCGAGAGCATGTGGCATTGGGTCGCGTCGTGGTGGCACAACTTCGTGCCGAAGCTCGTCGAAATGGGCGAGATCACTGAGGACGATGCGCGGCGCTTCTTCGAAGACTTCGACGGACCGCGTGCCGAGCTCGAGTTCGCCGTGCTGCCGACCGTCTACGAGATCGTGGCGCGCAAGGTCTGACGCCGACGGGGAATCGGGGGAGTCCGAGGCTCTGCTTGGAGCCGCTCCCCTGGACGGCACGGGATCGGATCCCAAGCCACGGCTGACGCCGCTCGGGATCGCGCGTATCCTCTCTGCCCCCAATGACGATTCTGACCCTCGATTCCGTGCAGAAGCACTTCGGCGCGCAGGCCGTCCTGCGCGGCGCGTCGCTACGTCTCGCGGCCGGTGAGAAGGTCGGCATGGTCGGCCGCAACGGCGGCGGCAAGTCGACGCTCTTGCGTCTCATCGAAGGCCTCGAACACCCCGATTGGGGCACGGTGCAAGTCGCGGCGGGCATGCGGGTCGCGCACGTCACGCAACGGCCCGAATTCCCCGTCGGAATGACCGTGCGCGGTTGGGTCGAGTCGGGCCTCGACGAATTGCACGCCGCGATGAGCGAGCTCGACGAAGTGAACCACGCGACGAGCGAAGCGTCGGGTGCCGACCTCGAGCGCTTGATGAAGCGTCACGACGTCCTCAGCGAGCGCATCGACCACCTCGGCGGATGGGACACGGGTCGACGCGTCGAGACGGTTCTGTCGGGCATCGGGCTCGCCGAGATGTTCTGGGATCGCGAGGCGCGCACGCTGTCCGGCGGCGAGAAGAGTCGCACGGCGCTCGCGCGTGAACTCGTCGCGGGCAGCGATCTCCTCTTGCTCGACGAACCGACGAACCACCTCGACCTCGAAGGCATCGAGTGGCTCGAGTCCTTCCTGCACGAGCTGAAGAGCGCTGTGCTCGTCGTCAGCCACGACCGCCGACTGCTCGCGCGCGCGGTCGACTCGATCCTCGAGCTCGAGCGCGGCGAACTCGCGCGATATCCGGGCAACTACGATCGCTACGTCGAGATCAAGGAGGAGCGCCACGCCTCCGAGCTGCGCGCGTTCGAGCAGCAGCAGGATTTCCTGCGCAAAGAAGAACAGTTCATCCGCCAGCACATGGGCAGCCAGCGGACGGCCGAAGCGAAAGGTCGGCAGAAGAAGCTCGAGAACCTCGTGCGGCTCCAGAAGCCGTTCCACGACGTGCGCAAGCCCGTGATCCGTCCGCCGAAGGCCGATCGCGCCGGCGAGATGGTGCTCGAAGCGCGCGAATTGTCCGGCGGATACGGCACGAAAGTGATCTTCGCCGGCGCGAGCTTCCGCATCGCGCGCGGCGAACGCATCGGCATCGTCGGCAAGAACGGCGCGGGCAAGACGACGATGCTGCGCATCCTTGCTGGTCGCGCACAACCGATGGGCGGCCAGCTCGACTTCGGTCACCGCGCCGCGTGTGGGTATCACGACCAGGACACGAGCGCTCTGTCGGAGGACGCGACGCCGTTCATCACGATGCGCCGCGCGTGGCCGCAGATGAACGACCAAGAGATCCGCGATCACTTGGCGAAGTTTTTGTTCCGCGGGAACGACGTGGATGCGGAGGTCCGGACGCTGTCGGGCGGCGAGCGCGCGCGTCTGTGCCTCGCGCGGCTCGTGCTGTCGAGCCCGAGTTGGCTCGCGATGGACGAACCGACGAACCACTTGGATCTCGCGGCACGGACGGCGCTCGAAGAGATGCTGAGCGAGTTCCAGGGGGCACTCGTCGTGGTGAGCCACGACCGTGCGTTCCTGGACGGTTTGTGCAACGTGATCCTCGAGGTGGATGGCGGGACGGTCGTCAAGTTCGAGGGGAACTACACGGCTTGGCGCAAGGCGAAGCTGGCCGCGTCGGCGAAGCCGGCGCCACAGAAGACGACGAGTCAGACCGCGAAACCGGCGAAGGCTCCGTCGCCCGCATCGAAGTCCTCCCTAGCAGCTCCCTCCAAGTCTCTTTCTGCTCCCTCGAAGTCCCCTTCTCCCCCGCCGAAGTCGCTCGCGTCTCTGTCGAAATCGACGGACCCGAAGAAGGCCGTCGCCCCCGGCAAAGTCCGCAACCCGTGGGCCTTCGAGAAGCTCGAGAAGAAGATCATGACCCTCGAGGTCGAGCTGAAGAGCCTGCAAGAAGCGCTGCTCACCGAAGACGTGTGGCGCGACGCGAAGAAGCTGAAGGACTCCCAGTTGCGCGCCGCCGAAGTCGAACGCGACCTCGCGGATGCGAATCACGAGTGGGAGAACTGGGGGTAAGCGCCGCACGCTCCGGCAGAGTTCCGGGTACGCAACCGGATCCGCGAACTCGTCCGGCACCGGCAGCGGTGCCAGCCCCGACGCCAGGCCGATTGCCAAGTGCGCGCGTTGGTAGTTGGCCGTGACCTGCACGAGCCACCATCCGGGGGCGTGAGCCGACCGGGACGGAGTGGCAGCTGCGCGACATGGTCCAGGGGCCTGGAGCGACTGCTAAGCTCGCTCGACGATGTCGATCGCTACGAAGAGCCGCAGCGTGACGCATGACATCGTCTCGCGACGAATGGCGGTCGTCCTCGTCGCCG
>JAYTBY010000104.1:0-2132 GCA_043736755.1 Planctomycetota bacterium
GCGGGTTGCTTCCAGCGGTGCATGCGGCCATCGCCTTCGGCTAGCTCCCGGTGGTCCGGGTCGATGCCCTTGTCTTCTCGGTGGCGGGTTCCCTGCGTCCGGGCCCCGGGTTTGGATTCGCACCTCCTGTCTGTTGCGCCTGCCAGGCGCACCCAGCCTCGTGCGTTGCACGAGGCTGGGGGGGCGGGCGTGGATGGATCTATCCGACACCTTCATCCACGCGGACCACCGCGCACGTGCTCGTCGAACCACGCGAACGACTCGGCGAGCACGTGAAGGTTGGCTTCGCGCGAGCGGTAACCGTGACCCTCGTGCGGCAGGACGACATGACGCGCGACGCCGCCTGTTCCTTGGATCGCCTGGAAAAGCCGCTCGCTTTGCAGCGGATGCGTGCCCGGGTTCTCGTCCTCGGCGCCGTGCACGAGGAGCAGCGGCGCGCGGATCCGGTGGGCGTCGAGCAGCGGTGAGAGCTTCAAGTAGCTCTCGCGCGCTTCCCACAATGTGCGTCGCTCGCTCTGGAATCCGAAGGGCGTCAGCGTGCGGTTGTACGCACCGCTGCGCGCGATCCCGGCGCGGAAGAGATCCGTCGACGCAAGCAGAGCCGCCACCATGAAAGCACCGTAGCTGTGCCCGCCGACACCGACGCGCATCGGATCGATCACACCGCGCGCGTCGAGGTGCTCGATCGCGGCGCGCGCGCTGGCGCCGATCTGATCGAGGAAAGTGTCGTTCATCGTCTCCGGATGTCCGACGACAGGCATCTCGGCGCCTTCGAGCACGGCGTAGCCGCGCAGCGCGAAGAAGAGCGGCGATGCGCCGCCGACGCGCGTGAAGTCGAACGAGGTGCCGCGCACTTGCGAGGCCGTGCCCGAATCCACGAACTCGCGTGGGTAGGCCCACACGACGAGCGGCAGGCGCTCACCGTTCCAATCGGGCGGCAAATGCAGTGTTCCCGACAGTTGCACGCCGTCAGCGCGCGCATAGCGCACGAGCTCCTTCTTCACGCGACGGAAGATCGGCGCGGGGTCGGGATAGTCGGTGAGACGCTCGAAGGCACTCCCGTCGGCTCCGATCCGTCGCAGGCGGAGGTTCGGCACATCGACCGGGCTCTCGTGGCGGGTGACTAAGGCCGTGATGTCGCCGTGCGCGTCCTCGACGAGTGCGAGCGGGCGTTCGTGTTGCCCCGCTCCCGAATGGAACAAGCGCTCGCGCAGTCCGACTTCGTCGATCCGTTCGCGATCGAGGAACGGTCGCGCGCCGCCGTCCTCTTCGCCCGATCCGATGCGGAAGATCCACGGTCCGCGTTGACGCACGATGCGTCGTCCGCGCGCGCACGGCTCGAACAGGATCGAGCCCGGATCCGCGTAGTGATCGTTCGCGCTGCGATCGTCGAGGAGGGTCCACGACGCGCGGTCCGCGCCGGGGACCGCGTTCCAGAGACGCGTCCACTTGCGATCGCGGTCCCACTCGCGCACGAGCACGCGCGCAGAGTCGGGGAGCCACGAGATGCCGCTCGCGCGATGCTCGACGCGCAGAATCTCACGAGGAATCGCGTCGAACGGCGCTTCGATCTCCATCCAGCGATCGCGGTGCAGAGTCGCCACCCGCGGATCACCGCCGTCGAGCGCTTCGACGTGGACGACGCGTGCGCCACCGTGCGCGGACCACTGCACGGCGCGCGGACCGGTGCGCACACCCTCGATCGGCACGTTGGCCGAGATCGGCTGGCGTGCGACGAGCACTCGACGCGCGCCGGAGATCTCGACCGCGAACGTCGCGTGCCCGAACCCCGCGACCGTTTGCGTGCGCGACCACGGACGCTCGAGCACTTGCACGAGCGCCCACGCACCGTCGGGCGATGGCTCCATGCCCGCGATCGGCGCAGGCTCACCGATGTGGTCGATGCGCGCACTCTCGAGATCGACGAGCGCGAGCTGCGAGGTGCTGAGGAACTCGAACAGCGCTTCGTCGTGCTCGTCGCGCAGGAGATCCTGGTGCGTGCGCTGTGGCGTCCGCTCGCCGCGGGTCTCCAGCACATTGGGCCCCGCCGCGACGACGGGCCGCGCAGGCGGAGCGGTGCGATTTCCGCGCACGAACGTAGCGAGGACGCGCGCACCATCCGGCATCCACGC
>JAYTBY010000105.1:0-4683 GCA_043736755.1 Planctomycetota bacterium
CTCGTGAAAGCCAAGATCACGGGACAGAACACGGGCGGTCTCGAAGCGAAGGTCGGGGCGGTGAACGCTTTCCTTCCCGCTTCGCAGGTCGGGCTGCACCGCGAGGAGAACCTCGGTCAGTACTTGAACCAAGTGCTCACGTGCGAAGTGGTCGAGGTCGATCGCGAGCGCAAGCGCATCGTGCTCTCGCGCCGCAAGGTGCTCGAGAAGGAACGCGAAGTTGCGCGCGAGGAGACTGTCGGCCGAATCTCGGTTGGTCAGACCTTGCGCGGCAAAGTCACGCGCGTCGAGGAATTCGGCGCGTTCGTGGACCTCGGCGGCATCGAGGGTCTCGTCCACGTTTCGCAGATCAGTCACCAGCGCGTCGAGAAAGCGGGCACGCTGCTCACCGCCGGCCAAGACGTCGAAGTGCAGGTCCTGAAGATCGAGGACAGCGGCAAGCGCATCGGCCTCGGCATGAAGCAGCTCCAGCCCGACCCGTGGGCCAGCGTCGCGGCACGTTTCGGCGTGGATTCCGTGGTGACGGGCAAGGTCACGCGCCTGATGGAATTTGGAGCGTTCGTCGAAATCGCGCCCGGGGTCGAAGGCCTACTGCACGTGTCCGCGATGTCGAAGGAACGCTTGCGCCATCCCAAGGATGCCGTGAAGCCTGGTCAGGAACTCACCGTGCGCATCGTGGCCGTCGAGCCGGGCCGATCGCGCATCTCGCTGTCGCTCATGGACCCGCGCGGCGCGCGGATCGGATCGGAAGACTCGGTCGATTCGTCCGTGATCGACGAAGCCTTGCGCACGCAGACCCGGGAGCCGCTCGGCACGAGCCTCGGGTCCATCTTCCAGCGAGCATTCGACGCGAACTCGCCGAAGACTGCTCCGCCTTCCAACACTTCGAAGAAGCCCAAGAAGGGCTGACGCGAATCCTCGGTCGGATCGGGTACGTGGGCGAGTCAGAACTCACCCAAGGTCGGTGTGAGAGTTGACGGCTCGTCCACGGTTTGTAGAAAACTCCGGCGGACAAATGCGCCCGAGAGATACGAGCGACTCACAGTGCACGCCGGCGTAGCGACACGGGATCAACGCAGCGACTTGCCGCCACCGCGCGACAGGAGCACGGCGCCCACGATCAGCAAAATCACGAGGCCACCGCTCGGGAAGTACCCCCACGATGCGCTGTGGGGCCAAGTGGGGAGTGCGCCAAGGATCAGCAGCACCAAGAGGATGATCAGGAGCGTTCGGAGCATGAGTTTCGCCTCGATTCGAACCGCTCGACCGCTCCGCAATGGAGGGTCCTTCGCGGTCCCGAGGTGGAAGCACGTTCCGTGCCGGTCGCGGAGGTCGTGAGGGGGCGCGGAGCCGATCCGTCATCGCCGCGAAAGGGCCAGAGCTCTGCGGGGGGACAGCCCGATCAGCGATCCGACCGCGCGAGCCAAGGCGCGACCGCCGCGCGGGCTTCGTCGGCATTGAACGGCTTCGCGAGCCAACCATTCGCGCCCGCAGCCCGCACGTCGGCCTCGAACGTCGACGTCATGCCGCTCGAAAGGAGGAGCACCGGCAACTCGTCGCTCGTGCGACGCTCGCGCAAGGCGCGCACGAACGCGAGACCATCCATCCCCGGCATGTTCCAGGCGGCGAGCACGAGTCCGATCGACGAGTCACGTCCCGCGCAACGCAAGGCCTCGGACCCACTCGCAGCCTCGACGATGCCCTCGTCACCTAGGCCTGCTTCGCGGAGCACGCGCACGACGATGCCGCGCACGACCGAGGAATCGTCGACGACGAGGAGTTTCTTCATGGGGGTGGGCGAGACGCTCGTGCGCCTCGGACCTCCCCCATCGGCAGGTCGACCCGCCCGTCAGTAGCTTTCGTCGCGCGAAGGGAAGTTCCGGGCCTTCACGTCGCCGACGTACCGCCGGAACGCCCCCAGCATCTCCTCGCCGAGTTGCGCGTACCGCCGCACGAAACGCGGGTGAAATCGCGTGTACAGCCCCAGCATGTCGTGGCTGACCAGGATCTGGCCGTCGCACTCAGGTCCCGCACCGATGCCGATCACCGGGATCGTGAGCGAGATGGCGATCGACTGAGCGACGCTCGCCGGGATCTTCTCGAGGACGATCGCGAAAGCACCCGCGTCCTGCAACGCCTTCGCGTCGCGACGGATCTCGCTCGCCTCGACCTCGTCGGTCGCGCGCACCTGGTACGTGCCGAACTTGTGGATCGATTGCGGCGTCAAACCCAAGTGCCCCATGACGGGGATGCCGACCTCGACGATGCGCCGCACGGTCTCGCAGATCGAACCGCCACCTTCGACCTTGACGGCCTCGACGCCGGCTTCCTTCACCATGCGACCCGCGTTGCGCAACGCTTCGTCCGCGTTCACTTGGTAGGTCATGAACGGCAAGTCGCCGACGACGAGCGCGCGCTCGACGCCCGCCGACACGAGCGACGCGTGGTAGAGCATCTGGTCGAGCGTGACCGTGACGGTCGTCTCGCGCCCTTGCACGACCATCGCGACCGAATCGCCGACGAGAATCACATCGACGTCGGCGCTGTCGAGCAGTTGCGCCATCGTGTGGTCGTACGCGGTGAGCGCCGAGATCGGCTCGCCGCGCTCTTTCATGCGGAGCAGACTCTTCGTCGTGACCTTGCGTCGGTCGGCGGGATCCGTGGGCGTGGGACGAGGTGTGGACATGCGGCCTTGAGGGTATCCGCGGGTTCGATGCAGCCCTAGTTCGATGCAGCCCTAGTTCAACGCAGCCCTAGTTCAACGCAGCCCTAGTTCGAGGAGCGTGAGTGCCGAGCGTGCGCCATCGAGCGCGGCGCTCATGATCCCCCCGGCGTAGCCTGCGCCCTCGCCGACGGGATAGAGGTTCAGGAAACCGCGCGCGCGTCGCGTCCGCTCGTCGCGCGTCATGCGCACCGGGCCGGAGCTGCGCGACTCGAGGCCCACGATGAGGCCTTCAGGTCCGGAATAGCCCGGTATCGAGCGCTCGAAACGCACGAGCGCCGCGGAAAGTGCCTCGCGCAGAATCGGGGGCAAGAGTTCGTCGATGCGACCCTCGTTGAGTCCAAGGACGTAGCTCGAGCGCAGTTCGCCGCTCGATCCGCGGCTGCCGAGGAAGTCCGACGCGCGCTGGGCCGGGGCGTGGTAGTCGCCTCCACCGGCCTCGAAGAAGCGTCGTTCGAGCGCACGCTGGTAGTCGACGCCGGCGAATGCGCCCGGCCCGAACTCGCGCGGTCCGACCGTCGTCACGATCGCGGCGTTGGCCCAGCGCGAACTGTGCGTCGAGTTGCTCATCCCGTTCGTGCAGAGGAACCCGGGCTCGTTCACGGAGGCCACGATGCGACCGCCGGGACACATGCAGAAGCTGTGCGCGCCGCTCACGGCATTCTCGGCGCGTGCGACGAGCGCGTAGCTCGCCGCACCGAGGAGGCTCGCATCTTCGCCGGTGCCGTGCTGCGCGCGGTTCACGAGTTCTTGCGGGTGCTCGATACGCACGCCGATCTGGAACGGTTTGGCCTCGAACAGGACACCCTGATCGTGCAGTGCGGCCCAGGTGTCGCGCGCGCTGTGTCCGGGCGCGAGGACGAGGGCGTCGCACGGGATCTCCCCGACCGTCGTGTCGATCGCGCGGACTCGCGTCGTACCGTCCAGGCAGAGTCGATCGACGCGCGCGTTCCACACGAACTGCACGCCCAGTGCTTCGAGTCGCCCACGAAATCGCGGCAGGATCGCGTGCAGAACGTCCGTCCCGACGTGCGCGCGCGCGTCCCACACGAGCCGCTCCTCCGCTCCGCACGCGACGAGTTCGCGCAGCAGCGTTTCCTCGAGCGGATCGTCGACGCGCGTGTAGAGCTTGCCGTCCGAGTACGTGCCCGCACCGCCTTCGCCGAACAGCAGGTTCGACTCGGGGTTTGGTTGGCGCGAGCGGTGGAACGCGACCAGATCGCGTGCCCGGCGATCGATCCGACTGCCGCGATCCACGAGCGTCACGGCGACGCCGTGACGAGCGAGAATCCACGCGGCGAACAGTCCGGCCGGCCCGGAGCCGAGGATCGCGACGCGGGCGCCCTGCAGCGAGTCGTCGACGCGCGCGACCATGCCGCTCGCGGGCGCCGGTGCCCGCTCGACGCGGCGTGCTTCCAACGCCCGGTCGAGTCGCGGGGTGCGGAACGAGGCCGCGACCGTGACGTCCACGTGCGCGACGTAACGCAACCGATGGACACCGAACTTCCGGCGCGCGTCGAGTGACCTTCGCGCGATCCGCGAACCGTGGACGGCTTCTCTTGGCGCGCCGATTTCGCGCGCCGCCCGCTCGAGGAGCAGCTCATCCGGCTCGGCGATTCCCTGCTCGATCCCGAGAACGCGCCACGTCGCGTGCTGTGCTTCGGGAACCTTGCTCATGCGACCTGCGAACGATGCGGATCCTACCCTGGAGAGCGCGGCGGGCCCGCGTACACTCGCCGGCACTGTGGCGCGCCGCACGACGACGAAGACGGGGACCCCGAACTCGGGCGATCACCTTGCGAACCTTCTCGCCGCGCCGAATCGCGACTCCGTGCCCTTCGCGAACCCCGTCGTCGCCTGGAACGACCGTGACGAAAGTGCGTTCCTCGCCAGCATCGAAGCCTGCGCGCTCGCCACGATCCGCTTGGAACGCCGCGGACGCGAACACGGAGATATCGCCG
>JAYTBY010000106.1:0-2130 GCA_043736755.1 Planctomycetota bacterium
GCGGTGCCCAACGCGACGCCCAGGATGCCGAGTGGCCCGACGAGGATCACGCTGAGGACGAGATTCACGGCGCCCAACACCAAGAATCCGAGCGCCGCCGCGCGCGGTTTCCCGAGTCCGAAGAGGACCGCGATGGCCACGCCGCGCACGGGTAGCCACACGAGGAACGACAGCATCAAGACTTGGAGAACGCGGCCGGAAGGCTCGACGAAGCGCTCGCCCACCCACGCACCGAGGAACGCCGGGCCGAGGACCAACAGATAGAGGCCGACGAGCAGCGTGAGCGAGAGACAGATCTTCGACCACTTCAGGAAATCCGCGCGCAGCTCGTGCGCGCTGCCGGTCGCCTGCAACTTCGTCGCGTGCGGCAGGATGACGGCCGAAACCGCTACGACGAGGCCCGTCAGCGGCTCGAAGAACTTGTTCCCGACGTCGAACTGTGTCGCAGCTTCGGCCGGGAGGAACGCGCCGATCACGAGGGCGTCGATGCGGAACGCGAGCAACGCGCCGACGTTCAAGAGCAGCGCCCACACGCTGAACGCGAGGATGCGGCGCACCAGCGTCCGGTCGTAGGCCGCGAGCGAGAAGCGCACGTCGGGATGACGGCGTTTCAGCACGAGGATCGCCGTCGCGA
The DNA here is from genome assembly GCA_043736755.1 of Planctomycetota bacterium. GTDB lineage: Bacteria > Planctomycetota > UBA1135 > UBA1135 > JAEUHZ01. Next base: position 635 of record JAYTBY010000106.1, read on the forward strand.
ACTCGAGCAGCGACGAGACCAGCAGTACACCGGCGAGCGCGGGCAGCGTCGGGCTCCACGCGAGCACCGCGAACGTCGCGACCAAACGGAATGCGATCTCGCCGGCCATGATCGCGTTGCGCGCCACGAAGTCACCGTGCGCGTCGAGGATCCCGTGGGGGAGACGCATCGCGAAACCCAACGCGATCTGTGCGACGACGACCCCGAAAGCGATGCGCGCGCCTTCGATGCTCGACGCGTCGATCCCGAGGGTCATCTCGCCCGTGAGGTAGCGCGTGTCGAACACCCACCAGAGGATCCCGCCGACGACCAGCGCCGCCCCGCCGAGCAAGAGGCAGATCGCGAGGCACGTCGAAATGGCCGCGTCCTTCTTCGGCTGGTCACCCTTCGCCACGGCCTCGGCGACGAAGCGCACGGTGGCCATCGGGATCCCGAGGATCAGGAGTCCGATCAACCCGGTGAACGAGACGATCGTGACCCAGATCCCGTTCGGGCCGTCGCCGAGTCGGCCGATCACGTAGGGCGAGAGCGCCAAGACGGACGCGATCTGCAGCACGTTCAGGATCCATGTGCTGCCGATGCTCTTGAACACAGGCGGGGATCCTAGCGCGGCGCACGCGGTCGACGATCGGCGGGCCGACCGGCGATCGCGAATCGTCCAAGGCTCCTTCGACCGTGTCGCTTTGCGCGCTGGACCGTGATCAGCCCGCGGATGCAGTGAAGCCTTGGCATTCGGTCCGAGGCGACCGAAAGCCGAGGCGCGTCGAACGGGCCAACCGGAAAGAAGTTCACACGCCGCCGTGCTCGAGGGGGCCGTGCTGCACGCCGTCCCGTCGCACGCCGCCGCGCGACCGCACGACCGCTCTGCCGCACGATCACGGTGCCACACGATCACGCACGGAACGCCGATGCGCCGGGATCTCGGGCAGCGCCAGGAGTTAGACTTCCAGGCTTCGCATGGCGACGTCGAACGCAGAGGCCCAGATCGACTTGCACAAGGCGCTCGCGCCCCGTTACGCGTATCGCTACGGGTTCGAGTTCTCTCGGCTTTTCCAGCAGGACTGGCACGCCGAGATGATCGGTCACGCGCCGAAGGGCTCGCGCGCGGTGCTCGACATCGGCTGCGGAACCGGGTTCTTCCTGGCCGAGCTGTCGGAGAAGCTCCCGGGAGCTGTAGGCCTCGACATCAGCCACGACATGCTGCTCGTCAGCGAGCAGTACGTGCCCGGCGCGCGTCTCGTCACCGGCGATGCCGAGAAGCTGCCGTTCCAGGACGGGGCTTTCGATGTCGTGTTCTGCAAGGGCAGCCTGCACCACACGCGCGACCACGTCGGGTTCTTGGCGAACTGTCGGCGGACCCTGCGGCCCGGCGGCGTGCTCGTCATGAGCGAACCGTGCAACGACAACCCGTTGATCCGCTTCGCGCGATTCGTGCTGTACCGGAAAAGCCCGCACTTCGACGAGGGCGATCAGGGCTTCACGCGGAAGGGCATCGT
>JAYTBY010000107.1:0-2126 GCA_043736755.1 Planctomycetota bacterium
GTGAGCTTCCCGTCCCGCTGCTGTTCGACGAGCAGCGGATGGCGCGCCGACTTCAGGATGAGTCCGATGTCAGCGCCCTTCTCGCCCGACAACCGCGGCACGACACCACCGCATTCGCGGGCGTAACGCGCGGCGAGCAACGCGAGCTCGAGCTTCGCGATGCGCTCGGCCGCTTCGCGAATCGTGTCCTCTTGGCCGAGGAGCACACGGGTGATCTCGAGCAGCACGCGCTCCAACTCGCGGCGTTCGTCGGCTGCGAGTTCCGCGTGACGGTTCCCGAGCGCCACGATCTCGCGCGGTTCGATGAACACCGTTTGATCACTCTGCGATCGGTCGTGCACGAGGCCGGGAACGCGTCCTTGGCTCTTCGTCTTCACGGCGAGCACCGCGCGACCGCCGCGGCGGTGCGTCACGAAGTCGCTCAAGACGGCCTTGATCTCGGTGCGCGCCGTGATGACCTTCAGCGCTCGATCGATCGCGATGCCCGCTTCGCCGAGATCGCGCCGCAACCGCTCGAGCAGCGGCGAGGCGGAGTCGCGCACGCGACCGCGTTCGTCGAGGATCGTGTTGATGCGCTCGAGGAGCTTCACGAAGTCGGGCATCCCGATCGCGAGGGCACCGAGCGCCGGTGAAGCCGCTGCGTCCTGACGCAACCACGCGGCGATGCGCGCGGTTCCCTCGAGGAATTCGCGCAGTTGGACGAGCGACGTGTCCTCCAGCGCGCGACCGGCACGACGCGCGGCCTCGAGCGGCGGCAACGGATCCGTGACGCCGGCGAAGCTCGGTCCCCCGCCGTGACGCTCGACGAGCACGGCTTCCGCAGCCCGCGCCAGCGCCGTGCGCGTGCCCGAGTCGTCGAGCGGAGTCAGCGCGCGCAGTGCGCGCTGGCCGAGCGACGTCGGCGCGTGCCGCTCGAGGATCACGAGCACGTCGTCGAAATCGAGCGCACGCGCGGCCCAGTTCTCGAGTCGGGCAAGGCGGATCGGATCGTCGCGATCCAGCGGATCGGGAGCCCCGGCCGCGCTCGTCGAAGGCTTCACGGTCGGTTGCGGCACGAAAACAGCCTAACTTCGAGCGGTGGTCTCAGCGGTCGCGTGATCGGAACGATTCCGAGTTCGCGCACTTCCGACGGCCGGATCTCGAGCAGTCGGTCACGCGATCTCGCGGTGAACGCGCGCTCACGACGCTCGCGCAAGTCAGTCGGATCCGTCCACAAGATCACGTCGAAGCGACCCGCGTAGGCGAGCAGGTCCTGGTCGTCGAAGCCGAGGTCCGTCCCGAAGTACGTGAGGTCGAGCTCATTCGGCGCACGTTCGAGGAACCACGACGGATCGCGGCCGCGCGCGAGCAATCCGAGATGAAGCACCGCGGGCGAAACTTCCGAGGACATGCCGATCCAACCGACGCGTTCTCCCGGACGAACTTCGGCCGCGACGAGATCGAGCAACGCATCGTGCTCCGCACGCTCGAGGCCACCGGTCTGGTGTCGGCGATCCGATCCACGGTTCACGCGGTCGTGCAGCACTTGGCTCACGTAGCCGCGCGCGGGCTCGGCCGACGGAAGTAGCCCCACGCGATCCGCGAGCCAGCTCGCTTGGCTCCCGGCGAAGGTCGCGGAGAGGAGGATGACGACGAGTGCCGCAGCGCGCACGATCGGGCGACGCGGCAGCACGACCTCGACGCCGAATCCCGCGAGTGCGAAGAGCGGCACGAGCCCTGGGATCAGGAATCGATCGAGAAAGAACGGGTGCACGAGCGGTGCGCCGAGCAGCATCGCCGCCGCGAGCGCGAGCGTGCGGACGGCCGGAGTTTTGATGAAGCGCAGCGCGAAGATCGTGGCGACGATCGCGAGCACGACGAGTGCAACCGTAGGTGCGATCCCCGTTGCGACGTAGAGCACGCGCTCCGCCGCGGAAGCCGAGCCTGCACCCAAGTTTCCACCGAGGAATCCAGAGAACGCGGCGCGGTGCTCGCGTGCGAGGTCGAAGCCGCCGGGCACCGGCAGCACGAACCACCACAGCGAGACGACGAGCGGAATCGCGACGAGCCAACGTGTCCGCGCCAGCAATTCACGCGCTCGGCCTGCACGCGCCGCGGCGACGAGTTCGAAGATCCACTCGAGCGCG
>JAYTBY010000108.1:0-2123 GCA_043736755.1 Planctomycetota bacterium
GAGCCTCGCGGGCGAAGCCACGCTCGGCCGCATCTAGGCACTGTCGGCGTTGGAAGCACTGGCGGGCGCGTTCGACGGTCCCGTGCGCTCCGCGCTCGTCCCAACCCTCGTCCCGCGAGCGCACATCGGAAACGCGGTCAGCTTGAACACTCTCCAGTTCCAGCTCGCGGCGGTCGTTGGTCCTGCGCTAGCGGGCGCCGCGCTCGTGTTGGTCGATCCGGGATGGATCTACTTGGCCAACGCGGTCTCGTTCTTGCCGGTGCTGTCCGTCCTGGCGATCATTCGGGCGCCGGTCGTGGCCGTGCGCGCGAAGGCGACGATAGGAGCCGCGTTCGAAGCGCTGCGATTCGTGGCCGGCGCGCCGCTCATCCGGTCGGCGATCGCGCTCGACTTCGTGGCTGGTTTCTTCGCGTCCGCCACGACCATGCTGCCGCTCTTCGCCCAGAGCGTCCTGCACGTCGGCCCGATGGGATACGGAGTCCTTCACGCGGCGCCGTCGGTAGGAGCCCTCGTCGCGAGCGCGTGGATGGTGCGTCGGGAATCGCGCATCGAGCGGCGTGGCGACTGGTTGCTGGGTTCCGTGCCGGCGTTCGGTGCAGCCACGGCGCTCTTCGGCATGACGACGGAGTGCGTGCCCGCGTTCCTCGCACTCTCTCTCGTCGGCGCATGCGACACGGTCAACATGGCTCTGCGGAACGTGATTCGACAGCTCGAGACGCCCAACCATCTGCGCGGTCGAGTCGCCGGGGTGAACGACCTCTTTGCACAGGGCGGACCCCAATTGGGCGAGTTCGAGGCGGGCGCGATCGCTCAGGGGTTCGGCGTGCGCGCGTCGATCGTAAGCGGCGGCGTCCTGTGTCTCGGGGCTTCGGCCTTCATGGCTTGGCGCACGCCGATCCTGCGCGGTTACCTTGCTCGACCTGCGCGAGGTCCATGGCTCCAGATGCTCGCCGCCTGAACTTGGTGGAGCACGAGACGCGCGCGTCTCTCCGCGGCTAGCGCACAGCGACCTCGACCGTCGCGCTGACGAGACGCAGCGGCTCGAACGACTTCACGGCGATCAACCGATCCCCGGGATCGTTCCTCGGCACCGGACGTTGCTCGACGACCGCACGTCGCCCGTCGATTTCAACTGTGGCGATGCCCCGCGCGCGCGTCACGACGATGCGCAATTCGAACCCGGGCCCTCCACGAGGTGGTGTGACGAGCGTGCCCTCGCCAGCGCGGGCCTTCGCGACGAGCTGCGCTGGATCGCCCGTGTCCACCAGGAGGCGCGCTGGCTTTCCGACACTTCCCGCGGCAAGCACCACGTGAAAGCCGCACACCGACACGACGAGCAGTTCCGGCCGCGCATCGGACTTGGGCTGGAACCGCAGGCGCACGTCGACCGCGTCGCCTTGCACCTGCGCCGGTTCGCGCAAGACGAGGCTCGGCCCTGCGCGCGCCATCAGATCCTCGTCGGACAGGGCGTAGCGGAGTGACACGACGCCCTGACCCTCACGGATCCATGTCCCTCGGTCGAATCCACCAGGTTTCAGCGCATCGAAGTCGTAGCGCAGACGCACGCGTCCGGCCGCGAGCAACTGATACGCATTCGGGCGCAGAAGATCCTCGAGCGACGGCGACCTGGGCGTGACCTCCGCCATGCGCTCGTCGCGCAGCCGTCGCAACTCTTGCACTTCCTCGGCGAGGAGCAGCGCTGAATCCTCGCGCAGGATCCGCTCGATCCGCTTCGCGAGGAGCGCGGGATCGGCGCCTTCGCGACCTTCGCGCAACGCCAAGTGGTACCGCGCGAGGACCGAGGCGCGCGCTTCGTCGGCCAACTCGCGACGCTCGTCGAGTGCGAACTGGACACGGCCCTGCGCATCGAGCACGAGCGGTTCGTCCCGCGGTAGTGCACCGGCGTCGAGTCCGTCGCGGGCTTCGCGCGTCCGCCCCTCGCGCAAGCGGAACAGCACGGAGAGAAGCCGATCGTCCGGCGTGTTCGAGACGCGTGCGAAGGACTCGATCAGTTCGCTGCCGATGACGACCGCGCCATCCGGTCCAGCACCGGCACGCAGCGCGAGAGTCGGTGACTTCCCGCCTTCGAGCACGAGTTCGAAGCCGCGTACGAGCGGCTCCGA
>JAYTBY010000109.1:0-4665 GCA_043736755.1 Planctomycetota bacterium
GCGGCATGGGCCTGGGCGGTGAGGGCCTGTAGGGCGAGTGCCGGGCCGACAAGCGAAGCGAGAACGACAAGACCGTGCAGGTCCGTGCGACGCAGCGTCATGAGGCGGTTCCCAAAGGCCAGGGGGGCGCGAGGTTTGAGTTCGGCAGGCCCTCGGGGATGGACCTAACAGTCGATGAAGATACCTGAAGGACCCAATCTCGATACCCCCCCCTTGGCGATGGAGTGCTCCTGAAAAACAGAGCGGCCCCGCCGTGAGGCAGGGCCGCTCGTGTGTCTTTCAACCGATCGGTCCGCGGAGCCTCGTGACGAGGATCCGCGAACTCGCATTCAGCCAATCACATGCCGTCGACTCCGAAGGGGAACGTCATGTAGAGGTCGCCGTTCGGATCCGTGAACGTCGCCAGGAACTGGTGGATGCCGTTCAGCGTCCCGATGAGCTCGCCCTGGACCAAGCCACCCGGCAGGACGGTCACGCGCAGACGCTTCGACCACTGGTCGGCGTTCTGCGGGAACGCTTGCGGGTTGTGCATGAGGGTCTGCATCGAGAAGTTGACCTGGCCGCTCGTGAGGAGCGGGACGCGCAGGTTCGGACGGTCGGTCATCGTGACCGGGAACGTGTTGCGGATGCTGCCGAGCTGGGACTGCCAGAAGAGGTTGCCGAGCGTGAGGCCGGCGTTGCCGCCACCGCGACCGATGAACTGGTAGCACTCCGCGACTTGCACGTTGAAGCAGCAGGCGGCCGTGCGCTGGTTGGCATCGACGGCCGTGAAGCAGAACTGCGTGATGCCCACGTCGGCGAGACCCGGCGTCCAGGTCAGCGTCGTGCAGACGGGGTTGCCGACGGCCGGCAGCGCCTGGTTCAGAACCGCACCCGCGGGCAGAGCGCCCGAGGTCAGCGTCACGTTCGACTCGGCGTCAGCCGCGCAAATCGTGATCGAGAACGGCACGCCCGCGCTGGCCATGTACGTCGAACCGCACGTCGGCTCGGTGAACACCGGCAGCGTGTTCGTCGTGTACGTGTAGCAGACCTCGCAGCTGGCCTGAGCCATCGTCATGAACTGGGTGACGACGTTGCCCGACCCAGTTGCGATGGAGTTTCCGAGCGCAACGACCGGCAGCGTGACGTTCCCGAAGCCTGTGAACAGTGCGAGGTCGCTGACCGGGGGCGGCGAAACCGCGACATCCGAGTCGGTGGCGATGATGCCGGGGTGTGATTCGCCGGAAGTCCCCAGGAAGTCGATCAACCCGTCGAATCCGGTGACGCTGTCGGAGAAGTTCGCGATCGGGATCGTGACCACGATGACGGAGTTGTCGGGGCGCGTGAGTGTGATGCTCGCCGAGAACGACGTGTTCACCGTCGTCGGGCCCGCGTCGAGAGACTCGATGTTCGCGCTGCCTTCGATGCGACCGCTGAGCGTGAACTGAATCGACTGCAGGTTCCCGAGCGTCGGGTTGAACTGCGGGACGGTGATCGAGCTGTTCCAGTTCGTGGACTGGAGCGGGATCGAATCCGTGTAGCACAGTGTGCTGGTCTGCGCCGTGACGACGCCGCCCAGAGCGAGCGCAGCCAGGGCGGAGCGAGTGATGGACATCGTGCGGATCATGGCTGGAGTGTTCTCCCGCAGGTGAAAAACGGGGCGGGCAACGAGCCCGGAGGGGTGGTCAGACTCTGGCGACTGTACCCGGGGCATAAGTGTCCGCAACCCCCGACCCGGAGGTCACCCTGGGAAACGTGCCGACCGCGCCGCGGCCGCGAATTCGAGCAACCCGCGCAAGTCGTCGGGGACCGCCGTGGCCGGCATCCGGCGCCGCAGCTCGCCATCGTAGGCGCGTCCCCCGAGGACGGTTGCCGTGCCGTGAAGCGCCGCACTCTCCGACAGAGCGGTCCAACCCGCCACCAGGCTCTCGCGGTAGGGCGCCGCAGGAATGGACATCCAGAAGAGCGTCGGACGGGTCGTCTCGACCGCCGTCGTGAGGCTCGCGAGCGGGTTGCCGATGCCGAGCGTCTGCGTGCGCCAGCCGGCGTCGCGCAGGAGCACCTCGATCATCACGGTCGGTAGCACGTACGGATCGTGCTCGGCCGCGCCTCCGATCGCGAGCGGTGCATCGTCCGCGGGCGATCTCGACATGGAGCGTACTTCGTGCAGGAATCGCACGCAGATCTCGATGGCGCGACGCTCCTCGTAGATCTCGGCCTCACCACGCAAGAAGTCGCGACCGAGGCCTTCGAGCGCGGGGACGACGCCAACCTCGAGGACATCCACGAGCGGAGTTCCTGCGATCCAGGGGTCGAAGGCCAAGCGACGGAAGCCCTCTTCGTCGCCCGCATGCAAGGCGCGGCGCAGGTCGGCGCGTCCACGCTCCACGACGGCATGACCGCGGCCCGCACCCGTCGGCAGACCGATCACCTCGGGTCGCGCGAGCGGCAACCCGTGGCTGCGCACGAACTCGATGATGCCATGCATCGGCACGCGTCGGTGACCGCCGATCGTGCGCGAAGCCGGGAGGATCCCGCGGTCACACCAACGCTCGAGCGAGGCCTCGCTGATGCCGAGCACGAGTGCGACTTGGCGGGTGGTGAGCTCTGTTTGCACGGAGTGCGATGCACGCGTGATCGCGCGGCTCGCACGGGGGGCTTCGAGCGGGACGAACTCGGGGATGCACTCTCCCGACCGAATCTGCGGGAGTCCGGCGTGCGAGCCGCACGAGACTGCCGATCGCGAGGACGACTACCGCGCTCCGGGGAGCGGTGGCGCTCAACGCGCTCGGAAGTGGTGCGCGCGTCGCACGAGCCGCCGGGCTTCCGCGTGGAATCCGCCGGTCCGCAGGTAGCTGACGAGGCGATCGAGGAAGTCGAGCGGCAGGACGAGACCGTAGAAAGCGAGCAGTGCGCACTTGAGGTCGATCGATACGCCTTCAAAGCTCCAGGGACCGAGAAACAGGTCGATCGTGGCCGCCGCCAGGAACCACAAGATCGCGAGATCGAAGTTCGTGAGCATCGCCCGCGCAATCCCCGCGAGGCGACCGAACTTGTAGGGCTCTCCTTCGCCCGTGAGGTCGCCATCGCGCTCGAGATCGGTCGGGTCCGACTCAGCCAAGATCTCCCGCGTAAACCGTGCGCGCTCCGCCGGAGTGCGCATCAAGACGTAGCGCGCGGTGAGCACGAGCGCCGCGTCGTACATCGCCTTCCCGAAGATCGTCGCGAGGAACGCCGAGAGTCCGAACGCGAACGCCCATACGTGACCCGTCGCCCGCACCGCATAGACTCCGAGGCAGACGAAGAACGCCGACTTCACGTACAGGTGGAACATGAAGTCGTGGAAGCCCCATTGGAGCGCTTCCACTTGGCGGTACCGCGCGACCTCGCCGTCCACGCAGTCGAGCACGTAGTAGAGGAAGACGAGCGCGAAACCGGCGATGGCCCATCCGCCTCCGAACGGGAGCAGCGCGCTGCCCGCGAGTCCACAGACGAGCATCCCGATCGTGCCGACGTCGGGCGAGATCCCGAACTGGATGAAGAGCCGCGTGACGTGGATCGAGACGTGATCGCCGACGAGGACGCCAGCGATGTCGTTGTAAGCGCGAACCGGGGCCTGAACCCGGTTGCGCAGCTCCTGAATCGTTTCAACCATGCGGGGGGGGCAATCCAATCCGCGCGGGAGTCAGCGCGCGCCACGGCGCGGCCGACGGAGGTCCGCCAGGACGCTCTTGATCTTCGCTTTTTCTTGTGCCTGCAGATAGCCGCACGCGACCAGGATCCCGGGAAGCGCGAGCAACAGCCCAATCTTGGCCCCAGCCGACATCCACGGCGCGGGACTCGCCGGCACGAACGATCCAGCCCACGCGAGCAGCGCCGCGAGCACGACGGGGACCGCGATGCGGACGGGCTCGAAACCCACCGGCCACAGCCGTTCTGCTGCGAGCGCGGCGGCCAAGGCGAGGCACGCGAACGAGATCACCGTGGCCCAAGCGGCACCGATCCCGCCATGCGCGGGCACGAGAAGTGCGTTGAGCGTCAAGTTCACGACGGCTGCAGCGCCGACCAGCCACGCGACCATACCGGTGCGCTTGCGCAGATAGAAAGTCGTGTGGATCACCTGGAACAAGGCCCAGAACAGGTAGCCGAATGCGACGAGCGGCAGCACCGCCGCAGCCGATGCGTACTCGGGTGCGGCCATCCAGCGCACGACCTCATCAGCGAACAATGCGAGCCCGAGCGTGACGAACGCGAAGCCCACCGAGGCGTAGGTCGCGACCTTGCGCAGGACGAGGCGCACTTCCTCGTCCTCCTTCAGCGCGAAGACGAACGGGAACCAGATGAGACCGAAGGCCTCGAGGAAGACCGCGTTGCCGATCGCGCCGAGCTTGTAGCCGACTCCGTAGACGCCGACCGCCGCATCGCCGTGGAGACGTTGAACGAACCAACGGTCGCTCTGGTGCAGGACGAACATGAAGAGTCCGGATCCGATGAGAGGCAGTGAGTAGATGATGAGTTTCTTGGCGACTCCCGGGGCGAAGCGGAGGCCGCATTGAAACGCGACGACGGTGGTCATGAGGATCGCGACGACGAGCTCGCCACCCAGGACGGACAGGAGGGCCCCAGTCGCACCAAGTCCCGCGAGCAGCAGCGCGATCTTGAGTCCGACCTCGAGCACCGTCTTGC
>JAYTBY010000110.1:0-2120 GCA_043736755.1 Planctomycetota bacterium
TGATGGACGTGCCCTGGCACCGGACCGCGGTCAGGGCCGAGCGCCGCCCTGGAAGGCCTGACCGACCGGGATCGTGGTCACGTTCGCGGCCTGGATCGAGAGCGGCCACGCGGCGATCACGGCATCTTCGGCCGTGATTTCGGGCCCCTTCGTCACGTCCTTCGGATAGACGACCGGAGTCGGCGAGCCCGACGTCAGCGCCGTCGCGAGCCCCTTCGCATCGTTCGTCACGGCCGAGAAGACGAGATCCTCCGTGCGCATGTGCTTCGCGATCGCCGTGTTGACTTCGTCACGCGTCACGGAGTCCAGCATCGTGCGGAAGCGCGTCAAGTGCCCGTCGACTCCGTAGAAGCGGTCGTCGATCGCGTATCCCAGGCGATCGTGCGTCGACTCCGCGAAGTGTGTCGTGTAACCGCGCAAGAAGTTGCGCGTGGCCTCGAACTGTTCCTCCGAGAGTCCGTTCTTCGCCAAGGTCTCGACCTCCCGCAGCGCGGCGCGAATCGCGAACGCTGCGTTCTCGGTCGAGATCGTGCGGATCCAGACCTCGAACAGTTGGTGCGCGCGACCGACTCCGGTCGGCGGCATCGAGCGACGGCCGCCGCGCGGGAACGCTTCGATGTAGGAGTAGTCGCCATAGTTCAAGCCGCGCGATTCGCGGATGACCTGGTAGAGGTGACTCGAGCTGTTCCGGTGCTCGCCCAGCCACGAGTTTGCGACCCACAGCGCGTAGAATTCGCGTGAGCCGCGCTTGACGTCGAGCTGCGTACCGAAGCTGATCGAGGTCCCGATGGCGCTCGGATTGTCGACCAGGACGACGTGTCGTCCGCGAATCGCCTCCGGCTCGACCGAGACCACCGTGCGCGACTTGCCGGGCGCCACGTGCGCCGCGATCGTCGAGGAGATCGCGTCTGCGAGGTCCTCGTCGTCTCCGCCGCCGACGCCGACCACCATCTCGCTGCGCGACCAATGCGCGGCGTGGAACGCCTTCACGTCGGCGAGCGTGATCGACTTCAACGACTCGACGGTTCCGATCTCGACGTGCGCATAGCGGGTGCCACGGAAGACGCGCTCGAGCAGTGTCGCCTTGCCCAGGTCCTCGCCCGAGGCGTAGCGCAGGTCGTTCTCGATCGCCGAGATCGACCCGGCGCGCAGACGCTCGAAATCCTCAGGGCGGAAGGCCGGTTCGGCCACGGCCTCGGCGAGCAGGCGCGCGAAGCGACGGGCCTGGTCGCGGTGGACTTGGCCCCCGACGATCGTCATCTCGCGATCCGTCGACGCGGAGTAGCCCGCGGCCATCGGGAAGAGCGCGCGCAGGATCTCGTCGTACGACCGGTGCTTCGTCGCGCCCTCGGCGACGAGGGCCGCGGTCAGGGAGGCGAGACCCTCTTGGCCGACCGGATCGTCCTGGCTGCCCGACTGGACCCAGATCTGGATCGACACCGTGGGATCGCCATCGACGGGCAGGAGAACGGGCGGCTGCACGAGGCGCTCACGACTCGCAACCGTGATCGGCTCGACGTTCGCCACGGGCTTCGCACCTGCGAGCGCTCGCGTCGGGGCCTTCTTCGTCGACTCGGGGATCGTCGTCCCGCGCGTGGCGAGCGTCGCTACCGTCGCGCCCGATCGAACCAGCCACAGCTCCGCCGCGTGACGGACGTCCTCCGGCGTCACGGTGTCGAGAGTCGAGTACTGTCGATCGACGGCCGAGATGTCGCCCGTGTGCGCGACGATGCGCGCGAGTGAGGACGCGACGCCGTCGGGTGTCGTGAGCGCCGTGAGGAACGAATAGCGCAGGTTCGAGCGCACCGCATCGAGTTCGTGCTGCGCGATCGGCGTCTTCGCGAGGTCGTCGACGACGGCCCACAGTTCGGCCTCGACGGCGCGGACGTCGGTCGGGTCTTTCACTTGCGCGTACACGCTCCACAGTCCCGGATCGCGCGAGGGTTCGAACGACGCGCCGAGCGACTCGACGCGCTGTTCGTCGAGGACGAGCTTCTTGTAGATCGGCGAAGTGCCGCCGAAACCGAGCTCGCCCACGATGCTGCCCGCCACCGCGAGCCGATCGCTCGCGTCGAAGGCCGGTCCCTTGAAGGCCAGCACGACGAGCGGCAACGTCTGCC
>JAYTBY010000111.1:0-2120 GCA_043736755.1 Planctomycetota bacterium
CCAGACCGGCGCCCAGATCGGCGTCGTGGCTACGCTCGACGCGATGCGTCGCGCGGAGGAGGCTGGCCTCGACCTCGTCGAGGTCTCGCCGAACGAGCGTCCGCCCGTTTGTCGCATCATGGACTACGGGAAGTTCAAGTACGCGCAACGGAAGAAGGAGCGCGGCACGCATGCCAAGGCGAGCCTGCTCAAGGAGCTGCGCGTGCGACCCGCGATCGACGAGCACGACCTCGGCTACCGGCTCGATCAGGGACGCAAGTTCCTCGAGGACGGACACAAGGTGCAGGTCGTGTGCATTTTCCGCGGTCGCCAAATGGCGCACCCCGAGCACGGCTACGAAGTCATGCGCAAGGTCGCGTCGACGCTGGCTGACATCAGCAAGGTCGAGTCGCCGGCGAAGCTCATGGGCCGACGGATGACGATGCTTCTCGCGCACAAGTAGTCGGTCGGCTGGCCTGCTCGGGAGCCTGAACGCGCCGCGGTGACGCGGCGCGCGTGGCGCGGTCGCCGAGGAGCGCAGTTCTCGGCGTGGTCCGTCTGGGGGCCGCTCCTCGCGAAACCAGAGGCGCGCTGCGGCATGTCACCAGTGCGCGTCACCAGTGCGCCGTGGAGTACCGAACGAGTGCGCGGTGCAGCGCTATGAACGTGAGAATGCATCGAGCCCGCGGCCTCACAGAACCAAGCTGCCTCGATTCAGAACGCAAGAGCCTGTGCGCTCTTCGCCCGGCCCCTGAGGCTCGCGCCGGCTGACCGCAGGCTCGCGTTGCAGGACGCGCGGATGACGGGTTGGCCGGCGCGCTAGCCTCGAAAGCTCAGCGCCCGCCGGACCTGCGCGAGGTCCGACGGGCGCTGCGCACGATCCTGCGCGTCTCGCGCGCGGGATTAGATCACACGACCTGCGCGTCTCGCGCGCGGGATCAGATCACACGGCCCGCGCGTCTCGCGCGCAGGATCCGATCACTGGCCCGAGGCTGCGGCGCGTGCGCGCGTCACGAGCATCGTCTTCAACTCGGTGAACTGCTCGCGCGTGATGCGGCCACCTTCGGCCGCCTTGCGCAGTTCTTCGAGGCGCGTCGCGACCTTCTTGGCGACTTCTGCGTCGCTCGAGTTGGTGACCACGCTGGCGACGTCGTCGTAGTCGGCCTTGGTGGCCTTCTTGCCGAGTGCCTTCTCTTCGAGGACCGCGACCCAGAACGTGGTGCGGTAAATGGCCGTGAGGTCCGCGAGCGGGGCCACGTCCACTTCCGTGATCGGCTTCGCAGCGTCCTTCGAGCGCTTCTCGATGGCGTCGAGGGCGGCCTTCGCACGGGTCGTGATGGCGTCGAGCTCGGCGTTGCCGACCTTGGCGGTCGTGGCGCGAGCCGTCCAAGAGTCCAGGAAGCCCTGGTACTCGGCACGCGTGAACTTGCCCGCCAGCGCGGCGGCCTTCAGGCGGCCGAGGGCGATCTCGAGGTCCATGTCGATCACGTGATCGCGCAGGGCGTCGAACTCGGTGGCTTCGACCGCACCGGCGCGGGCGCGCGTCTCGATGTCCTCGATGCGGGCTGCCGCGCGGGCGCGCAGGCTCGGGAGGACGGGCGTCGTGGCTTCGAACTCGCGCGCGGCCGCCGTGATCTGGTCGACGACGCGCTGGTAGTCCTCGCGCGTCGCGCCACGGGCGATCGCCTTCTTTTGGAGTTCCTCGATCGCGTTGTTGAGGCGCGCGCGGAGGTTCTGGGTTTCGGCCGGAGCCGTGGCGAGAGCCGGGGACAGCGCGGCGGCCGACGCCGGGAACGCGCCCAAGGCGGCCAAGAGAGTCAGGGAGACGGTGGTGAGCTTCATGTGTGAGATCTGGGTTGCGTCCGAGTCTCGCTGCGAGCGGAGACGACGAACGCGCGGTTTCGATTGGGATGGGAAGACCGGAGTTTTCGACCCCGCTCGCAGGGTCTGCGGGTGCTCCAGCGGGCTACAGCGTAGGGGGACTGGGTGGTCCCGGCAAACCCGCATGACCCAAGCGAGATGTGTGCCGTCAGGAACCGAACGACCAGGTGGACCTCCCCCGGTTCAGTGGACACGGGGTTTAGTAACAGCGGCAGTAGGCGGCGATGCCGCAGAATCGTCAATGGGGAAGGGGTTTGGGG
>JAYTBY010000112.1:0-2119 GCA_043736755.1 Planctomycetota bacterium
TTTGCGAACTTCAGTCAGAACGTGATGGCCGACGAGGGTGCGTACACGCTCGTGCTCGCGAGCGATGCCGATCTCGCTGGCTTGCCCGACTCCATCCGCGCCGGCGCATCCGCGGCGGCGGAAGCGCGCGGCGAGAAGGGGAAGTGGGTCATCACGAACACGCGCTCGTCCGTCGAGCCGTTCCTCACCTATTCGGATCGTCGCGACCTGCGCGAGAAGGTTTGGCGTTCGTTCACCGCGCGCGGTGACAACGCGAGCAACGACACGAAGCCGATCCTCGCGGAAATCCTGAAGCTGCGCGCCGAGCGCGCGCGACTCCTGGGCTTCGAGACGCACGCGCACTGGCGCCTCGAGCAGTCGATGGCGAAGACGCCCGCGGCGACGCTCGCGCTGATGGAATCGGTGTGGACGCCGGCCGTCGCGCGCGTACACGAGGAAGTCGCGGACATGCAGAAGTTCGCCGATGCCGCGGGCGCGAAGATCGGAATCGAGGCCTGGGACTACCGTTACTACGCCGAGAAAGTGCGCAAGGAGAAGTACGACCTCGACCAGGGCGCGCTCCAACCGTACTTGCAACTCGACAAGCTGCGCGACGGCCTCTTCTACACGGCGGATCGACTGTTCGGACTGAAGTTCACGCCCGTTTCGGGCTTGCCGATCCTGATCGACGACGAGCTCGTCTACGAGGTCAAGGACAAGGCCGGGAAGCACGTGGGGCTTTGGTACTTCGACGCCTACGCGCGCGCGGGCAAACGCTCGGGCGCGTGGATGAACGCGTACCGTCGGCAAGAGCGCTTCGACGGTGAGGTCACGACGATCGTGTCGAACAACTGCAACTTCGTGAGGGGAGCGCCGGGCGAACCGGTGCTGATCAGTTGGGACGACGCGCGCACGCTCTTCCACGAGTTCGGGCACGCGTTGCACGGACTCCTGTCGAACGTGTCGTATCCCTCGGTGTCAGGCACGTCGGTGTTCAACGACTACGTCGAGTTCCCCTCGCAGATCCTCGAGCAGTGGCTCGAAGCGCCGGAGGTGTTGAACCAGTACGCGCTGCACTGGAAGACGGGTCAGCCGATGCCGAAGGAGTTGCTCGAGAAGCTCCACCGCGCTTCGACGTTCAACCAGGGGTTCACGACGGTCGAGTACCTGTCGTCGGCGCTCGTCGACATGAAGATTCACCTCGCGGCGACGCCGGACAAAGAAATCGATCCCGCGGCGTTCGAGCGCGACACGCTGAATGCGCTCGGAATGCCGAAGGAAATCGTCATGCGCCACCGCCCGACGCAGTTCCTGCACCTCTTCTCGTCGGACGACTACTCGGCCGGCTACTACAGCTACCTGTGGTCCGAGGTCCACTCCGCCGATGCGTGGGAAGCGTTCGTCGAAGCCGGCAGCCCGTGGGATCCGGCGACGGCGAAGAAGCTCGCCGACCACGTGTTCTCGATCGGGAACACGATCGATCCGGCCGACGGCTACCGCGCGTTCCGCGGCCGCGACGCGAAGTCGGACGCGCTGATGCATGAGCGTGGGTTCGTGACGAAGTAGGTCAGCGCGACTTCGTCGCCCGCTTGGGCGGCGGAGTCGGACGGTGATCCGCGGCCGTGCGAGCCAGGGCGTACCCGCTCTCCTTCCGCAATCGCGGCAGCTCCTTCTTCACCGCCGCCATTAGCTTCTTCATCAGCTCGTCGCGGCGGTCGTAGAGCCGATAGCCTTGAGGGTCGCGCAAGTACCCACGCGCCGCCGGGTGCTTCTTGAAGAGCGACTCGCGGCCCATCTTCTCGGCCCAACGCTCGAAACGCGCCTTCTTCGAGAGCAACGCCTTCACGACGAACGGCATGACCATCGAGTAATCGGCCGGCACGCTCTCCGTCGTCGTCTGGAACGTGTCCTTGTCGACCTTGCCCCACGTCACGGCTTCGGCGGGTGGACACGACGACAGCGAACCATCCGTCACCGGCGCCGTCGTGATCTGCACGTCGTACGCGTACCCCGAAATGTTCGGAATCCCTAGCACTTGAGACAGCGCCGGCTCGGGCTGCAGGTTGTAGTTCTTCGGCACGCCGCCGCCGAGGATCAGCGTCCCGAGCGCCTTCGTGTCGCTCTCGCGCAGTCCCCACAG
>JAYTBY010000113.1:0-2116 GCA_043736755.1 Planctomycetota bacterium
GTGCCCTGCGCGACCCAGATCTCGTCGCCGGCGATCGAAGCCGTCAGCGCGACGGCGACCGCATCGACGCCGCGGTAGGCGTCGGCCCAGCTCGTGCCGTTGTTCAAGCCGGTCCCGAGCCCGCCGTCGACGAAGATCGTGCCGGCCGCTGCGGACGTGGGGAGGAGAAGGGCCGCGGAGACGAGGAGGAGATTGCGCACAGGCGTGGTGTCGGTCGAGGGGTCGCAGGGAGGCCCGGAACGCGCCGGACCCACGGAGTGGATCCGAGGAGTGTACCCCGGTTTTCGCGTCTTGGCCGGTGCTCGTCCGCGTGTCGGCGCGACCGTTCAGCTCTTCGTGAACTCGATCCGGCCGCCGGGCAGCAGATAGACGATCAGCATGCGCCCACCCGACACGGTGGGGACATGTCCCGACCCCGGCGACATGACGACCCAACCCGCGGGACGTCCGTCGAAGCGCGGTTCGCCTTCGAGCGCGACACACCAGTTCACCTCGCCGTTCGGGTGTACGTGGTGCGGACCCGGACCGTTCATGTCGACCGCGTCGATCGAGAAATCGCCGCTCTCGGGCGTCGATTTCGTGACGCGACTCCAGCGCACGGGGAGCTCGCCGCGATCGGCGATCTTCCGCGCATCGAGCAAGGCGACGAGTTCGCGATTCAAAGCGGCCGCTGCCGGGCTCGCGGGATCGAGTCGACGCGCGAGCTCGGCGCACGCGGACTCAGGGTCGGTGAGTGCGACGCCGGACGCGGCGTCGAGGAGCGGTCGGAACGTCTCGATCATCGTGCTAACGATCGTAGACGATGCGCAGGACGCGCAACTCGCTCGCTTCCGGGAAGCCCTCGTCGATCGTCACGGGATGACGCTCGAGACGCGCCTGATTCGCCGCGAGGAGGGCTTGCCAGTGCGTGGGCAACCCGACGAGCGTGGCCGAGGTCGGCGAGATCCACGCACCGATGAGGTCGGGCTTCGAGGGCCCGAAGAACTCAGGGTCCACGCGCCGGTCGTGTCCCGGCGACCCACGCACGATCGGGGTGCCGGCGCGCACGACTTCGGGGCTCACGAGTCCGAACAGGTCGAAGACGTGCAGGCGACTGAAGTATCCGACGGCGCCGATGCCGCCCAGGACGATGCTCTCTCCTTCGAACCGGCTGCGCAAAGCGTGTCCGACGAGCGTCCAATTCGCGGCGCGCTCGCGCACGTTCTCCCACATGGTGCGCTCAGGGATCGCGAGCTCTTCGTTCCAGCGGAAGTGCAACGCTTGCGGCGTGAACTGGAAGCCGAGCGTCGCCGTAGGAGCGCTCGCGAGGAGCAGCGCGGCGCTCACGCGCACCCATGCGGAGGGTCGCGCGAGCAGGGCGGCAAAAGCGAGAGCCGCGAACGGCGCGATCGGCGCTAGGAAGCGTCCGAAGGGCAGGAAGTCGCCACCGGCCCAGATTGCGTACCCGATGACGATCAGCGCGAAGACGGAGCAGGCGAGCGTGACACGACGTGGACACTTGGACGAACCGCGCGTCGCGAGCAAAGCGAGCACCGGCGCGAGCGCGAGCGCCGGCATCGCGACGAGCATCGCGGCGGCGTACTTCGCGCCGCGCTCGAGACGCATCCCGGAGAGACCCGCTTTCACGCGCGCCGTGTTCGGGATCCAGTCCTCGTGCCACGCGAGGCGGAACGCGAGCTGCGCGCAGACGGCCGCGGCGAGGAGCATCGCGGCGCGCACGATCGCTGCGCGGACCTCCGGGCGTCTACCGGCGTCGATCCAGGCGACGACGAGTGCCGCGAGTGCGAATCCGGCTCCATCCGCGCGCAGCAGCGCCGCTGCCGCGGCAGCGATTCCGGCCTGATAACCGCGCACGTTCGGCCCCGACGCGAGGCGTTCGTAAACCAGGAAGACGCACAGGGCGAACGTCATCGTTTCGAGACCGCCGCTCGACCAGCACGAGAGAACCGGCAGGATTCCGAGAAACAACGCGACGACGCCGCAGCGTGCACCGGAGAGTCCGAAGCGCACGTGCGCGAAGCGCGCGACGAGGAGGATGAGCACGGCCGCGCTCGCGGCGGACACGACGTTCGCGGCGATCGCCGGATCGAGACCGAGCGCGATCGCGCCGGCGCTC
>JAYTBY010000114.1:0-10496 GCA_043736755.1 Planctomycetota bacterium
ACTGCCGAGCGGCGGAAGCGGCGCGTCGATGCCGATGTCGCCGCGCGTGACGGAGAGTCCAGAGCCGGCGAGGCCTGCAACGAACTCGACCAGAAGACCGCTCGTGAACCTGGCCTTCGGCCGTTCCTTCTCCGGTTTCTCGTTGGTGGCCTGGAGAGGAGGGGGAAACGTCCCGACGATCGCCGCGAGGACGCAGGTGGCCATCGTGATCATGTTTGGCCGTACGTCGAACGCGGCCGAGCCGTTTCGCCGTTAGCATCTCGGGCTCGAACCGAACCGCTCGAAGCGCATGAACACCTATTCCGACCGCCTCGAAGAGGCCATCACCCGCTGCGGCAACGCGGCCCTCGTGGGCCTCGATCCGCACCTCGACGCGCTCCCTGAAGAGTTCGCCGTGGCACGCGATCCATCCGCCCCACGCGTAGCGCGAGCTCGAGCGATCGGCGACTTCCTGTGCGCGATCGTCGATGTCGCCGCAGGTCGTGTACCCGCCGTGAAGCCGCAATCGGCGTTCTTCGAAGTCCTCGGCGCCGACGGCGTCGCGCAGTGGGAACGCGTCGTCGCGCACGCGAGCAGCGCCGGTTTGCTCGTCATCGGCGACGTGAAGCGCGGCGACATCGACAGCACGGCAAAGGCCTACGCGCAGGCGTTCCTCGAGGAGCAGCCGCGATGCGATGCGATCACGATCAACCCCTACCTGGGCGCGGATTCGGTGCAACCATTCCTCGACGCCTGCCAACGCGTCGACGGCGGCGTGTACGTGCTCGTGCGCACGTCCAACAAGCACAGCGCACTCTTTCAGGACCACGGGACGCCGCTCTTGCACGAGAAAGTCGCTGACGAGGTCGCGCGGTGGGGGAGTGGATTGCTCGGGAACAACGGCCTCTCCAGCGTGGGCGCCGTCGTCGGCGCGACGCATCCGTCCGAACTCGCGCGCTTGCGCGCACGCATGCCGACGACACCGTTCCTCATCCCGGGCTACGGAGCGCAGGGTGGCTCCGCGAAAGACGTCGGCGCAGGCTTCCTACTGGGTGGTCGCGGCGCACTGGTGAATAGCTCGCGCGGAATCCTCTACGCGTACAAGCAGCCCGCCTACCAAGGTCTGCATTGGAAAGACGCGGCGTCGCAAGCTCTCTCCGCGATGCAGACAGAGATCGGGAACTGCTGGCGATGATTCGCGTCGAGCACCTCGCGGCGGACGTGCTCGGGCTCACACCGATCGTGCGCGCCGCTCTGTCGGGTTCGCTCGATCCACAGATTCTGCGCGTGCCGCGACGGATCGACGACATCACGTTGCCGCCGGATCGGCTCGACGTCGACGCGCGCGCAGATCTCGCGCTGAACCTGGAACGCGGGCTGGCACCCCTCACACCGCACGTCGCCGTGTTGGACGGCGCGCGATCGCTCGCGAAACCCGGCGTCTTCGCCGTCGTCACGGGCCAGCAACCGGGATTCCTGGTCTCGCCGCTCTACTCGATCTGGAAAGCGCTGCAGACGATCCGCCTCGCACGCGAACTCACGCAGCGCCTCGAGCGCCCCGTCGTGCCGCTCTTCTGGAACCACGCCGACGACCACGACATCGCCGAGGTCCATCACGCGTGGGTGCAGAACGCGAACCTCGATTTGCAGAAGCTCGCACTCGCTGGCCTCGCGTCTGGGCGTCAACCGGTGTCGCGCATCGTCGTCGACGACGTCGCAAATCGGCTGGGCCCGATCCGTGAAGCGCTGCGCGTGCTCGTGCGTAACGAGCCGCACGCCGAACGCGCGGTCGAGATCTTCGTGCCACGGAGCGGCGAGACTTTGGCGCGCGCTTTCACGCGCGGTCTCACCGAATTGCTCGGCGCACACGGCCTCGTCGTGCTCGAGCCCGACTGGATCCGCACGGCACTTTCGCGCGAACTCGCTCGGATCGTGACGCACGCTCCCGCCGAACTGCTCGCTCTCGGCGCCGAGCGCGTGCGCCGAGCCGGATTCGACGTCGCGATCGATCCGGCTGAGGCGGCGCTCGTCTACACCGTCGACGCGAAAGGACGTCGCGCGTTGCGCGCGGGCGGCGAGGGATTTCGCTACGACGGCGAAGACGGTTCGCGCACCGGCGCAGAGCTCGCCGCGGAGATCGTGCAAGATCCGAACGCCTGGTCCGCGGGCGCGCTCCTGCGTCCGATCGTGCAAGACCTCGCGCTACCAGTCGCAGCCTACGTCGGCGGCGGGGGTGAGCTGGCCTATCACGCGGAACTCGCCGACTTGCGCACAGCGTGCGGTGCGCCGCGCACGCCGTTCATCCCGCGCGCGTCGATCACGCTCGTGGATGGCCACGTCCGTTTCGCAATCGCACGACTCGAGGCGAGCGTCGAAGTCCTGCTGCGCGCGCGTGGCCAGTTCGCACCCGAGGGTTCTGTCGAGCCGGAGCCCGAGGTGCTCGGGAATCTCCGCGCTGCTGGTGAACGCGCGAAGAAGGAGTTGAACGAGTTGCGTCCTCCGCTCGCCGAACTCGACCCCGGCCTCTCGATCCAACTCAAGCGCGCCGCGGATCAAGTTGTGGAGCTCGTCAACGAACTCGCCGACAAAGCCGTGCGCATCCAATCGAACCGTTCGGGCAAGGGCCGCCGGCACGAACGTCGTGCGAACAACGCGCTCTTCCCGAACCAGACTCCGCAAGAACGAGTGTTCGGCCCGTTGACCTTCGTC
This sequence comes from Planctomycetota bacterium, assembly GCA_043736755.1. Taxonomy (GTDB): domain Bacteria; phylum Planctomycetota; class UBA1135; order UBA1135; genus JAEUHZ01. The sequence goes on from JAYTBY010000114.1 coordinate 2,689, forward strand.
GCGCGTCATGGCGAGGAGTGGATCACCGAGTTGCTCGCGGCGATCGACGCGTTGGGTGGTGACCACCTCGTCGTCCACTTGCCGAACACCGCGGTCGAGGACCAGCTCGCATGAAACTCGACGCCCTGATCGTCGCCGCGCATCCCGACGATGCCGAAATTTCGGTCGGCGGGATCTTGCTCACGTTGCGCGACTCCGGTCGCGCGTTCGGCATCGTCGATCTCACGCGCGGCGAGATGGGCACGCGCGGCACCGCGGATGATCGCGCGAGAGAGATCGCGGCGGCGAACGCGATCCTGCGGCCGACGGTGCGCGAGAACCTCGGGCTCCCCGACGGCCGCGTCGCCGTGACGGTCGAGGCCCGCGAGAAGCTCGCCGCGCTGATCCGCCGCCACCAGCCCGAGATCGTCATCGCGCACCACTGGGATGACTTGCATCCCGATCACGCGGCCTGTGGGCTGCTCGCGCGCGAAGCGTGGTACCTGTCCGGATTGCAACGCCTCGCCGGCCCGGGCGAGACCGCTCGGCGCCCGAAAAGGCTCTACCACTTCCTCGGTCACGTCCCGACCGAGCCGACGTTCGTCGTCGACATCGGCCGCGTCTTCGAGGAGAAGCAGCGGCTCGTCCTGTGCTACGCGAGCCAATTGAAGCCCGATGGGAAGGCCGACACGGGCGCGCACTTCCTGTTCGGCTCCGACATCCTGCAGCGGATGGAGACCCGCGCTCGCTTCTTCGGCGAACGGATCGGCGCGCGCTACGGCGAGCCGCTCGTGCACAAGGGACCGCTGCCGTGCACGGACCCGATCCTCGGTTGAGCAGGGTGGGGCGGGGCGCGCGCAACAGTTAGACTCCGGCCGTGCGACGCATCGCGATCATCAACCAGAAGGGCGGGGTCGGGAAGACGACGACCACGGCGAACCTCGGCGCCGCTCTCGCCATCCAAGGACGACGCGTCGTGGTCGTCGACATGGATGCGCAGGCGAACCTGTCCTTGAGCCTGGGCATCGAGGCGCACAGTGGCGCGCCAACCTCGTACACCGTGCTCACGGGCGTGACGAAGTTCGCGGCAGCGATTAGGCCGACTTCCGTGCCGCGACTTTCGATCGTGCCGGCGAACATCGACCTGTCCGGCGCAGAGCTCGAACTCGCATCCGCGATGGGGCGCGAGTTCATCCTGCGCGACGCCGTGCGCGAATGGGTCGAGGCCGAGAAGCAACGCACCGGCAACTCACCGGCGGACTACTTGCTCTTCGACTGTCCGCCGAGCCTCGGCCTGCTCTCGATCAACGCGCTCGCGACAGCGAACGAAGTGTTGATCACGTTGCAGACGGAATTCCTCGCGCTGCAGGGCATGAGCAAGCTCGTCGAAGTCGTGCAGCTCCTGAAGCGGCGCCTCAACCCCGAACTCGTCGTCACGGGCATCGTGCCGTGTCTCTACGACTCGCGTTTGCGGCTCGCGCGCGAGGTGCTGGGCGAGATCCGCACGTACTTCAAAGGCCAAGTCTTCCCGCATCCCGTGCGCTCGAACGTGAAGTTGGCCGAGGCGCCATCGTTCGGACAAACCGTGTTCGAGTACGCACCGGACAGCAACGGCGCCGAGGACTACATGCGGCTCGCTCGGGAGGTGGTCGCGCGGGAAGGTCGCGATGCGGAACTCGCTGGTCTACCGATGTTCGACGAGAAGGCGCGGCTCGCTCCGAAGGAACTTCCGAAGCCGCGGCAGCCACCGCCGCGTCCTCCGCCGCGCAAGCAGGCGGCTGTGTCGGCCCCAGCTGTGTCGGCCCCAGCTGTATCGACCCCAGCAGTGTCGGCCCCAGCAGTGTCGGCCCCGGCAGTGTCGACCCCAGCAGTATCGACCTCGAGCGTATCGACCTCAGGCGTGTTGACCCCCAGCGCGCCGGCGTCGCTCGCGCCGACTACAGTTGTGACGCCGAGCGTCGCGATGCCCGCGGCGACGACGCCGGCATCCTCCACGCCCGCACCGACATCAACGACGCGCTCCCCGGCGCCGGCGATCGCGGCGAGCAGCGGGAAGATGGTGCCCCTCGCACCTCCAACGAAGGCGCCGCACCCGGCGACACCCCTCTCGAGCGCGGTGGCCTCCTCGGCGCGGTCCGCCGGCAAGACATCCACATCCGTCGAACCGACTCTCACCGCGACGAGAAGCAAATCGCCGGCACCTGTTGTGACGGTGGAGACGTCCGCTCCGGTCCGGGAGATCGAGAAGCCGCATACGCCGACCTCGAAGACGGGTGATGCGGCGACTCTCGAGACGCGCCAGACCTCGACGAACGGTTCGAGCTCGAAATCAGCGTCCGAACCGCGCGTTCTACGGGCCGAAGACGTGCCGCCGCTGCCGCCCGACGCGTTCGAACTCTTGTCGATCCTGCCGACGGATTCATGACCACGCCGCTGCGCATCGGGATTCTGTGTCACCCGACGTACGGCGGCTCGGGCGTGGTGGCGAGTGAGCTCGCGCTCTCGCTTGCCGCGCGTGGTCACACGGTGCACCTCTTCAGTCACGCCGTGCCGCCGCGGCTCGCCCGCTCGCCCGGTCCGGTGCAGATGCACGTCGCGCAAGGAGTGCCGTACCCGCTCTTCCACGCGACGCCGCACGACCTCGCGATCGCGTCGTCGATCCTCACGCTGCACCGCACGGAGGGACTCGACATCCTGCACGCGCACTACGCGCTGCCTCACGCCGTGTCGGCGTACCTCGCGCGGTCCGCTGCGATCGCGGATCGCGACAAGCGCGCGCCGCTCTTGGTCACGACGTTGCACGGGACCGACATCACGCTCGTCGGCAACGATCCGTCCTACGCGCCGCTCACGCAGTTCGTGATCGAGCAGTCGGACGCGGTGACGGCCGTGTCGGCTGATCTCGCGCGCCGCACGCGCGAGAACTTCTGTCGCGAACTCACCGTCCGTCCGTGCGCGATCGAAGTCGTGCCGAACTTCGTCGACGTCGAACTGTTCCGGCCCGACACCGGCCCAGACCGTGGGCACGAAGGTTCGCCGCGTGCCGTGCACGTGTCGAACTTCCGTGCGGTGAAGCGCGTGCCGTGGCTACTGCGCGCGTTCGCGCTGGCGACTGCGGGCACGAAGGCCGAGCTTCTCCTCGTCGGAGACGGCCCTGACCAGCAACCGTCGCGGCTGCTCGCGCGCGAGCTCGGCATCCAGGATCGCGTGATGTTCCTGGGCGAGCGCGACGCGCTCCCCGAGTTGCTCGCGCCGGCAGACGTGTTCGCGCTGTCCTCGTCGGAGGAATCGTTCGGTCTCTCGGCGCTCGAAGCGATGTCGTGCGGCACTCCGGTCGTCGCGACCGATGTAGGCGGCGTACGCGAAGTCGTCGACGACGGCGTGACTGGGCTTCTCGCGCCGGCAGACGACATCGACGCATTCGCCACGAACTTACGCGCGCTGCTCTTCGATCGCGACCGCGCCCGCTCGATGGGCCAAGCTGCACGTCGCGCAGCCGTGGAACGCTTTGCGCACGAGCGCGTGATCCCGCGCTACGAAGCGGTCTATCACCGCTTGCTCGCTTCGACTCGCTGGCCCTTTCCCTGAACGCGAAGCGGGCCGACTTCCGTGTGGAAGTCGGCCCGCTTCGAAGCGCCGCATCTGCTCAGACGGTGTGAAGGACTCACCGCTCTCGTGCTGCGGAGCAGAACCACGGGCTTCCGAGAGCGTGTAGGCTCGATCTCTTCACACGCTCTCAGGGCTGGAACGTGACGCTCGTCGCGTTGCTCGTGTTGAAGCCGCCACCGCACGGGTTCTGCACGTCGCGGAACCAAGCTTGGAAGCGCCACGTGCTGCCCGGTTGGATCACGCCGAGCCCGCCGAAGAACTGTTGGCTGTGCGCCGCGATTCCCGGTCCGAAGCGGAATGCGCCGTGACTGCTCGTCGCGAGCAGCGCCGGTTGCGCCGGGAAGCGGAACTGTCCGTAACCGCCCGAGCCCGCGCACAAGAGTCCGTTGCCGAAGGGAATCTGCGCCGGTGCTCCACCCATGTAGAAGCGGCCGAGCGTCGTCGGCGGGAGATCGAGCACGGCGAGTTCGAGGTCGTCGCCCGACACGCTCGCGCAGCCGTAGGTGATCAGTCGTGCGCCGATCCCGAGGATGCTCGGGCAGCCGCCGAACGGACCTTGCCAATCCGACGCGCCGCACGGACACGCGGAGGCGCTGCTGAAGCAATAGGTCGTGCCCGCAGACGGGGCTCCGAGCACGACGGCGCTGACGGGGCTCCCCCAGGTGCGCGACGTGATCAACGCGCCGTTCGCGACCGCGTAGGTGTAGATGGTGCCGCTCTCCGTCCCGACGAAGAGGCTGAATTGGTCGCACGCGAGGCCTGTCGGGTCGCCGATCACGGGGAAGGAACTCGTCACGAATCCCGTCGCGCGATCCACCCGCCAGACGATCCCACCCGTGGAGCCGAGGAAGAGCTCGGTGTCACTCGCCGCGATCGAGAGAATCGTCGAACCGCAGGTGCCGAGGAAGCCGATCGTGAGGTCGTCCTCGAGACGCATCACCGCGCCGAAGTTCGTGCCCGCGAACACTTCACCGCGGTCGGCGAAGACGGTCGTGATCGGGAACGGAGTCGCCCAGCGTCGCAGTTCGGTTCCACGGCTGCGATCGAGTGCGATCACTTGCGAGCTCGCCGTCGCGACGAGGACCTCATGGCCGCGCAGTGCCAGGCCCACCAACGTCTCCCCGGGCACCGTCGCCCATCCCTGAACCTGTTGCGAGTCCTGCCGGTACCTGTAGATCAACCCGAACGTCGCCGCCGCGAACAGCTCGCCGCCTTCCGCCGCCAGGCCCGCGACGGATCCGCCACACGCGCTGATCGTCGTCAGGGATCCGGTCGGCGGAGAGGCTTGGGCGATCAGCGTGTTCGGACTGCCGACGAAGAGGTCCGTGGCCGAGGCCGGCGCGGCGAGTAGGAGGGTGAAGAGCGCAGTCGTGAGCTTCATGGTCGAGAGCGTCATAGTCGGGACTCCGATCGAGCCTGGGGTGTCTGTCCACAGGGATGGAGCGCCGCCGGAGGCGTTCCGTGGCGGTCGGGTTCCATCCGAGGCCCGCGCTCGCGATGATCTCGGGCTGTGCGCGTCCACCTCGACCACAATGCGACGACCTCGATCCGGCCGGAGGTCCTGGAGGTCTTCCACGACCGACTCGCACGGCTGCGGGGCAACCCTTCCAGTGTCCACGCCGGTGGGCGGGAAGCGCGCGCCTGGCTGGACGAGGCTCGCGAACGCACGGCGGCGGCCCTCGGTTGCCGCGAGGACGAGGTCCTATTCACGGCCGGCGGGACGGAATCGATCCAGCTCGCCCTGGCCGGCGCGGTCCGCGCGGCCGGACCGGGACGCGGCCTCCTGACGTCGGTCGTCGAGCATTCGGCGGTCCTCGCCGCCGCGGATCGACTCGAACGCGAAGGCCGACGGATCGCGCGGCTCGGCGTCGACACCCGCGGTCGCGTCGACGTGGACGCGGTCGTCGCCGCATTCGCGCCCGACCTGGCGCTGGTCTCGATCCAGACTGCGAACAACGAGCTCGGCACGCTCCAGCCCGTCCTAGAAATCGGGGAGGCCCTCCGTCGCGCCGGCCGCGGCCGCGCCTGGCTCCACACGGATGCGGTCCAGGCGCTGGGCCGCATCCCACTCGGGCCGACGTGGGAGCGCGTCGATCTGATGTCCCTCTCCGCGCACAAGGTCGGTGGTCCGCCGGGCGTCGGCGTCCTCGTACGGCGCACCGGCGTCGCGCTCGAACCACTCCTCGGCATCGGCAGTCAGGAAGGCGGCTTGCGTCCCGGCACGGAATCAGTGCCCGCCGTCGTGGCCACGGCCCTGGCGATCGAGCTGGCGGTGCGTGAGCAAGCCGCGTACGCCGAACGCACGGCGCGTTTGTGCAGCTCTCTGTGGCAACAACTGTCCACGAAGATCCCATCTGCGGAGATCAATGGGCCAGCGATCGACGAACCGCGTCTGCCGAACACCCTCAACGTCACACTACCGGGTGTCGAGAGCCGCACCTTCGTCGTGCGGCTGGATCTCGAAGGTCTCGAGGTCAGCGCGGGCTCCGCGTGCGCGAGTGGTTCGCTCGAACCGTCGCACGTTCTGCTCGCGCTCGGACACACGCAGGAACGTGCGCGCGGAGCGCTCCGGCTCTCTTTGGGTCGTGAGAGCGGTGAAGAAGATGTCCACAACGCAGTGGAGACTTTGGGGAGAACGTTTTCTTCGGCGCGCTAACCGCGCATCGTTGCCCGTGCTTGCGAACGACGCGTGAAGAGCCTGGCCGTCGCGCGTTGACAGCGCGAGTTCCGGCGCTGGAATGTCGCTCCCTCGCAGCACGGGATCGTCACCGTGAAAGCTCGGTTCGCCGAGCCTCACGGACGACGGACCCTGTGAGTTCCGGACCGATCCACGCGCGTGCTCCGCATCCCCCCGCGGAGCCCGGGCGCCGGTCTGGAACTCCTCCGAGGGGACTCTTCCACCGCTCGCGACACCGTTCACGCTGGGGATTCGTCCCCCGACACGCCCTGCGGGGCGTGTCCGGCGCGCACCGTCGCGGCGTCCCCCCCAAGCGTCGTTCCACCTGTTTGAGCCGCCATGGACGAACGTGAGCCTGCCCGAGTCGATCGCGCCAACGAGCTCCTCCGAGGTCAAGACGGGCTAGCTCGGGGCCAGCAGGATCTGGCCGGGCTTACTCGGGGCCAGCAGGATCTGGCCCGTGGCGAAACCGAACTCGCGCGCGGTGAGAACGCCCTTGCGCTGAGTGAAAACGCGCTCGCGCGGCGCGAGAGCGCGCTAGCGCTCCGCGAGGCCGCGTTGGTGCACCGCGAGAACGCGACGGTGCCGCTCGAGAACAGCGGTCGGCCGCAGCGTACCGAGAGCGCAACGTCGCAGACCGCCGGCTCTCACCAATTGGACTCGGCCGCGAAGACCACACAGGTGGCGGTGTCAGAACTTGTCGAGTCGACTCGCCCTGGCTTGCTCGCACAGCCGGACGCGCTGACGTCTACGCCTCGCTCGGGGTCTCTGGGCGCGCGACCTGACGACACAGCACAAAACGACACAAGACAAAGCAGCGGGAACGCGTTGCCGCAAGAAGCGCTCGCTGCGCTCTGGCGCGATCTGCAGCACGCCATCCGTGCACGCATCGAGCCGGCCCAATTCGCGACGTGGTTTCAGCGGGCCATTCTCGTCCATGCGGACGACACGACGGTGCGCGTAGGAGTCCAGAACGACTTCTCGCGCGACTGGCTCGAGCGTTACTACGGCGAAGCACTGGCTCTCGGCGCGCGCGAGGCACTGGGCTCGTCGCGTCGCATCGAAATTGTCGTCGTCCCCGAGTTGGCGCTCCCGAGCGCGCGTCGCCAAGCCGACGACGGATCGGTGTCGATCGGCTCGCAAGAGCGCGCACAGAGCGCGACGTCGGACGATCGTGATCCGAGTGGAGCACGGCGATCCGAAGCGCAACGAGGCGCGGACGCGATCCGCGGATTGGGTCTCGCCGCGGAGCTCGGCCTGAACCCGAAGTACACGTTCGACAACTTCGTCGTCGGTCCGTGCAACCGCTTCGCGCACGCAGCCGCGATGGGGGCCGCGGAGCAGCCGGGTAAGGCCTACAACCCATTTTTCCTGCACGGATCCGTGGGTCTCGGCAAGACGCATCTCCTGCAGTCGATGTGCTTCGCGATCCTCGCGCGGAACCCGAAGTCCCGCATCTTGTACTTGTCGTGCGAGACGTTCGTGAACCACTTCATCAGCGCGCTCGAGAACGGCGACATCACGGAGTTCCGCAACAAGTACC
>JAYTBY010000115.1:0-2112 GCA_043736755.1 Planctomycetota bacterium
GGTCTCGCGCAAGACGATTCGGTCTTCGCGGGCGTCTTCGCCGTGCTCGTCGCGCTGGGCGGCGCGTGCTTTGGGTGGATCGCGAATCTGAAACCGCTCGAGCGTTGGGCCCTCCCGTGGCTCGTCGCGGCCGCGGCGGCGAGCACGTACTGGAGCCTCTCGACGCTGGCCGGGTTTGCGCAGAGCCGCGAGTTCAGCTTGTTCCTCGCGCGCTACGGCCTCGACGTCTCCTGGCACGGGACGTTGGCCGTCGACGCGCTTGTCGCCGGAGCCGTCTTCGTCGTCCCCGCGTTCCTCCTCGGCCTCGCCCTGCGGGGAGCGCGAGGCGCGGGAAGTCTGTCGAGCCTCTTCTTCGGAGCCGGGCTCGGGCTGGCGCTGTTGCCGCTCTTCTTGCGCCACGACCCGGACGCCTCGACCGCGCAGAATGAGCTGTTTTCGGCCCAATTCCTGCCATTCGGGCTGCTCGTCACCGTGCTCGGAGCGGGGCTCGCGCTGCTCTCGGTCCCCGGTCGCACGGCACGCGCGCGCTGGATCGCGTTCGCGAGTGTCGTGCCGCTCGCGCTGCCCGTCTTGCTCGCCGACGCGAAGCCGCTCTTCGTCCTCTCGCCGTGGGATCGCCGACCGACGATGCCGTTCCTCGCGTTCGAAACACCCGCGGGATTCGCCACCGTCGAACCGGGTGAGGGCGCGCTGCGACTGGCGACGTTGGATCGACGTCAGTTGTCGCCTGGACTCGACGGCGTGCGCGCCGACACGCAGACGATTCAAACGTCCTTCCGCGCGTTGCCGCAGGACGTGCGTGAAGCGCGAGCCGTGCGCGTGCTTCTCGTCGGTCAACTCACGCAAGCGCGCGCGTCCGTGCTCGCAGCCGAAGGCGCGACGAGCATCGACCGCACCGGCGCGTGGCATGCTGCGATGCAACGACTCGAGAGCGCGCTCCTGGAGAATTTCACAGGTCTGCCCGGCGAAATAGTCACACCGGACGTCGCCGACGAGCGCTTCGCGGCGGGGCAGTACGACCTGTGCATCGTCTTGACCACGACAGGCGATCCGCCGCGTTGGCGCTCGATGGAACCGCCGCCGGGACGCACCGTGGTCGTGCGCTGGTCGTCGGTCGAGGAGCCGCTCCTCGGCGGCCTGCCCGGATCGCGCTTCGCGGGTGAGGAGGAGCGCGAACCGCTCTATGCGATCGCTGGCAGCGGGCTCGATCGCCTGCGCCTCGGCGTCCTCGACGGTGCGCCCCGCCCCGATTCGGGCGTCGAAGGTAGGCTCGAACTCGTCCGGCTCGAGCACGCTCCAGCGCGACCGGTGCCGCTGACTCGTCTCGGAGAACGCAAGCGCTGGCGGTCCGCATCCACGACGCTCGCGACGGTGGAAGCGCTCGCTCGCGAGGACGAACGGCCTCTCATCCAGGGCCTCGCCAGTTTCGCCCACCTCCAGATCCCGAGTTCCCCGTTCGAGACCGAGAGCCAGCAGGTCGAGATCGATGCGAGCGTGTTGGACCTCCTGCGCGACGAGGCCCTCGTGGGTCCGCCGTCGATGTTCACGCGCGAGGCTTGGAATTGGCTCGCCCGGGTCCTCTCCGGCAAGCGCGATGTCGCGTTGATCGAGTCCCACATCGCACCGATCGCCGCGCGTTGGGCACCCTGGCCGGAACTCGAGATCGCGCTGGCTCGCGCCGATCTCGAAGCCCTGGATCCCGAGACAGCGGTCCGACGCCTGACGCCCCTCGCCGGGTCGAGCACGGCTCAGGCCGAACTGCTGGCTCTCCTGAGCGAGGCCCAGGAGCAGACCGGGGACGTGGCGGCCGCGGTCCAGGCTTGGCGGCGCGCGCACGAATCCCGACCCGCGGATCGGTCGATCCGCCGACGTCTCGCCATGGCGCGGGTCCGCGCGGGAGAACCCGGCGCAAGATCCGCGATCGAGGCCCTGCTGGCCGAGGAGCCCGAGGACGAGGAGCTGCGCGCCTTCTTGCGCCCCCCGCCCTGGCCGACTGCCCAAAAGGGAGCGGCCGAGGATCCCGGGTCCCACTGAGTTCGGGGCGGGTTATGCTTGGTCGGAGCTAGGTGTGCGGGAGCGTCTCCACACCTGAAGTCGGTCTTTCTTTCCACG